>JAOTSL010000166.1 GCA_029864945.1 Gammaproteobacteria bacterium | reverse complement strand
AAAAATTCGCCGGCCAGGAATTGAGCACAAAATCGAGGCTGACTTACGTCTTTTAAGGCGCATTGCTGAGATAGCAGAAAACTCTACACCAGAACTTAAGCGCTTTCGACCAACTGAAATTGTTCGCCAATTTGCACTGTCACTTCAAAGAGAGCTGGATCTCGAAGGGGAATGTCGTCACGCAGAACGTATATCTAATAACCTTAAAGGTATTTCCAATATTGTCATTCCAGAAGTGTACTGGGAATGGTCTACAACACGATTAAATGTGCAAAGTTTTATTGATGGTATTCGTGGTAGTGACCTTAAAGCCATAGAGCAAGCAGGACTGGATAAAAAAATCATAGCGAATATTGGTGCCCAGGCGGTAATGCATATGGTACTAATTGATGGTTTTTTTCATGCTGATCCTCATCCTGGTAATCTTATTTGTTTGCCTGACAATCAGCTAGGTTTAATTGATTTTGGAATGGTCGGGCGGCTTTCAGATATTCGACGGGATGAACTTGTACAGTTGCTTTTTGCGTTAATTAAAAAAGATTCGCTTGGTATTATCGATATTTTGTTGGACTGGATGCCCGATAAACAAATTGATGAAAATGCATTGAGCCTGGAAATAGATGCATTTCTTGATCATTACCATGGTCGATCTTTAGAGCAATTACATTTTGCCCAGTTACTGCGAGATCTTACATCTATTTTGCGAGAGCATGAATTAACACTGCCGCCAGATTTGGCCATTTTATTTAAAACACTTATTTCCCTTGATGGTGTAGGCAGAAAATTTGACCCCGAATTTAATATAGTCGAAATTGCCTCACCTTTATTAACTCGCTTGATGAAGCAAAAGTATTTACCAACGGAATTGTTTAAAAGGGGCTTAAAAGAAACTAATGATTTTGTAACATTAGTAAATACGTTACCCTATGATATTAAAAAACTGATTAAAACAGTAAAACGAAATGGTTTTCAGGTGAATGTTGAAGTAAAAAGACTGGAAAATTTCGGGCATCAAATGGATCGCGCGGCAAGTAGAATCACTATAGGGCTTGTTGTTGCAGCTATTATTATAGGTACGGCAATAGTCTCCTCCATTGAAAATCAACCCACAGTGATGGGACTGCCAGCCTGGGGTTTTTGGGGGTTTATGGCCGCAACCTTTTGGGGCGTGTTTTTGTTGTTTTCGATTTGGCGTGGAAATAAAGATAATTAAAAATTGAGGAATAAATGAAAAATACAGTTAGAACTTTTATTGGTGTAGCTATGAGTGCTGGGATAGCAATGACTCTTGGGATTAGCGGATTTGTTGTTGCTGAAGAGATCGGGTCAGTCAGTACAACGTTTAAATTAGTTGGCGCCAATAATCGTGTAGTGATCGAAGCGTTTGACGACCCCCAAGTTTCCGGTGCAACCTGTTACTTGAGTAGAGCAAAAAAAGGCGGGATTTCCGGTTCACTTGGTATAGCGGAAGACCCATCAGATGCTTCACTTGCTTGTCGGCAAGTTGGCCCTATTACCTTGCCTAAAAATGTTCGCTCAGGAAAACTTGATGGAAAAAAAGTATTTCGAAAAAGCACTTCAATTTTATTCAAGACATTACAAGTTGTACGTTACTATGACAAAAAACGTAATACGCTTGTTTACCTGACATACAGTGACAAACTGGTTGAAGGTTCACCTAAAAATAGTGTGTCGGCTATTCCAATTATGCCCTGGCGCTAGATTCCCCGTTATTGGACTGGTTTCTGGGATAGGCTTCTGGGTTTTCCAAGAAAATATAAACCTGCTACTAAAATGATACCCCCCATTACATAAGACGTAGCGGGGCCGACTCCCATTGCCGCCGGAATGTAACCAACAAATAATGCAATTGAGGCCACAAATAAACTGTAGGGTATTTGTGTTTGCACATGATGGATATGATCACACTATGCGGCGATGGAGCTCATAATAGTGGTATCTGAAATTGGTGAGCAGTGATCACCAAAAATGGCACCATCAAGAACGGCACCCAAACATATTATAGTAACGAGCCCATATGTTTGTCCGTCTAGCGCGTAGGCAATTGGAATGGAAATTGGAATAAGAATAGACATTGTTCCCCAGCTGGTACCAGTGCCAAATGCAGTAACAGCTGCAATACAAAAAAGGATAGCGGGAAACCAAAGTGGTGACAAGTGAGAGCCAAGCAAAGTGACAATGTATTCGCCGGTATTAAGATCGTCGCACGCCGACTTTAATGACCAGGCGAGTAAAAGAATAAGTACTGGAAGAAAACTACTTTTGGTGCCTATTTTAATGGCGCTATATATTGCATTAAATTTAATTCTTGCCAATGTAGCGGCGGTTATAATACTGACAAGTAAACCGATAGCGGCGGCTATCAGTAAAATGCTGGTACTGTTTTTTGTGCTGGAAATAACTTCTCGCCAACTGCCCAAGCTGAACAGGTTTGTCATTGAAAGCTGTAATTGCTGAATACCATTGCCATCAACCCAGAAACCCAAAATTAAAACGAAAAATAATACAGCAAAAGGAATTAGCGCGGTTTTTGCGCTTATGTGACTTTGTTCTGCTGGCGCGGATAAACTAAATGATGCATTAGCTGTTAGTTTTGCATCATCAGCACTGAGTTTTCCAGTGGTTGCTGCTCGCACTTCGGCGTTAAGCATTGGGCCGAAATCCCGATTCATAAAAATGTTTATAAAGACGAACAGTAGCATTAGTATGCAATAGAACCGAAAGGCAAATGCATCAAAAAACATGCTGTACCCATCGACCCCAATATTTAATGCTCTGGATACATCACCAAACAAACCAACTTCAAACCCAATCCAGGTACTTATGACGGCTAAGCCGGCAACGGGGGCACTGGTTGCATCAATAATAAATGCCAGTTTTTCACGACTAATATTATATTGGTCAGTTATAGGTCTCATGGACGAACCAACAATCATGGTATTGGCATAATCATCAATAAAAACGATTAATCCAGTAAGTGCGGTAATAAATTGCGCTGAGCGGGGCGTTTTAGCAAAGGGAAGTAGGTGATTGACGATGCCCTTTAATCCACCTGCTACAATAATCACACTAATCATGGATAATATACAAATGACAAACCCGAGAACTTTTAAATTCCAGGTATTCGTGATGTTATTAAATAAATAACCAAAACTGTTAGATGCTGAGTCGAAAATAATACTCTCAGAACTACTTTGAAATGCCAGCAGAAAACCGCCGAGGATGACGGCTGACCCAAGGCTCATGAGCAGTTTACGTGTAATCATTGCCAAAAACACGGCAAGAAAAGGGGGGAGTATGCTATACCATTGCGGTATTAAATCTGCCACTAATTCTGCTCCAACTAGGAGGCTGTCGGACTTAACACTGTTTGACTGCAAACTCATGGATACCGATCAGAGTTTCCTATCATGTTCGTTAAATAGAACCACTATTCGCCTCACATGATAAGAAATTCTGATTCGGCCCCATGAGTTTTCGCTTCAAACGGTTAAGTCCGACAGCCTCCTAGGCATTATCTATTTAAATTATTGAAAAGTTATTATAGTCTTTAGCCATAATATTAAATAAGCTTACAAATCTTATTGGAAGTATGCAAATGTTTGACCGGCATGCTTAACCGGGCTTGTTTATTGCTCCCCTGTTTATTGGTTTATTTGAGAGGCTTAGTTAGGTAGCCGGATTGAAGTGCTTTTATTAATTGACATCATTAGGAACTGATTTTGATTGAAAATGATATAAAAATTCTCGTCGTGGATGATACTCCTGTTAACGTCAAAATTATTCAGAAGTTTCTGGAGCCCAAGGGGTTTGATGTTATATGTGCGGTTAATGGTGAGGATGCGGTAGAAAAATTCGCTGAAGAACGCCCCGATATTATATTAATGGATGTCATGATGCCCGTTAAAGACGGCTACGAAGCGACAAAAGAAATTAAAGAGCTAGCTGGTAATACTTGGGTGCCGCTTATTTTCCTTAGTGCGAAATCAACAGTTGAAGATCAAATTTTTGGTATTGAGGCCGGGGGTGATGATTATCTAACCAAGCCAGTTGACTTGAATATGTTGGAGGCCAAATTAAATGCCATGATGCGTATTGTCGAGATGCAACGAAAACTCAATGTCGTTACCGAAAAATTGCAAATATTTGCCGATAAGGCATCTGCGGAAATCGATCTAGCCAAAAATCTTATGGCTCGAATGGGTGAGCGAAAGGAGAATGTAGATTCGGATGACGTGCAATTATTTGCGGAAGCCGCGGATGATATTAGCGGTGATTTAGCGTTAACGTTTCAATGTGAAGCACCGTCAAAACGTTATTTTATACTTGTTGATGCTACAGGTCATGGTTTGACGGCTGCAATATCATTGGTTCCACTTTCTCAGTTGTTTTATCATCTTGCTGGAAGAGGGGAAAGTGTTTCAGATATTGCTGCTCAAATGAATACCCGTTTGTATTCTATTTTGCCGCCAGATAGGTTTGTTGCCGCGACAATAGGCTTTATCGATCAGGAACAAAAAACCATTGAGGTATGGAATGGCGCAAACCCAGTTCCTCAGCTTCTTAGTCGTAAAGGTGAGTTATTGCATTCTTTTAAGTTAACTAGTTTTTGCCTGGGTGTTATTGATGGGGCTGTGTTTTCTTCGCAAACCGAAATTGTAAAATATGATGAGGATTGTGAGTTATTATTTTTTTCTGATGGTGTTATTGATGCTAAAAATGAAGAAGGACAAATATTTGGAAATGATGGAATCACGAGTTCGTTAAAATCTCCGCTTCAATCAGGGCAATTAATGTTTGATAAAATAAAAGATGATTTAAATCAATTTCGTGATCATGATAATAAAGTGGATGATATATGTTTGTTATCTATTAACTGCCGTTAATTTTCCATAGTATTTTTTAGACGCTCCTTGTAATTTCACTTATCGATCTTACTTTTTGATATCACCTGCGTGTTACTACAACTATTTAAATAGGATTATGTCTTGACTTTAAACCTTTCACAAATCGACTTTAATGAAAAATTATTCAAATTCCTCGTGAATTCACCCACACCGTTCCATGTCGTACAAACAACAAAAAAACTATTGGACGAGCATGGTTTTGAGTCACTTGACGAGTCTGATAGCTGGCAACTAAAGCCGGGCCACAAGTATTACGTGGATCGTAATCAGTCATCAATAATCGCATTTACTGTAAGTGAAAATCTCGATTCGAGTGTGGGGTTTAACATGGTTGGCGCTCACACAGATAGCCCGTGTTTAAAAGTAAAACCGAATCCGGATCGGTTAAAAAGTGGCTATTTTCAACTTGGGGTCGAGGTCTATGGCGGCGCGCTGTTAAATCCGTGGTTTGATCGAGACCTTTCCATTGCTGGCAGGATTAGTTATGAAAATGACAAAGGTGATCTTCAGTCTACTCTGATTGATTTTGTAGAGCCTATTGCAGTTATTCCTAGTCTTGCTATTCATCTGGATCGTGAAGCAAATGAAAATCGTTCAATCAACAAGCAAAATCATTTGCCACCAATATTATGCCTGACAGGAAAAAATGAAAATACAAATTTTAACGATATAATTGTCAGGCATGTTTCGAGTAACAGTTCTGAACTAAAAATAAAGCAGGTTTTGGATTACGAACTATTTTTGTACGATACTCAAAAGCCGTCATACGTCGGCTTGAAAAAAGAGTTTATGGCAAGCGCGAGACTGGATAATTTACTCAGTTGTTTTACTGGCTTGATGTCTCTATTAAACAGCGATGATAGTCAAAGTAACGTACTTGTTTGTAGTGATCATGAAGAAGTTGGTAGCGCGTCTACTAGTGGTGCTCAGGGGCCTTTTTTAAAGTCAGTATTAGAGAGAATATGCGGTACAGGTGAATCACTGACGCGTAGCTTACATAATTCGGTGATGATTTCTGCCGATAATGCGCATGGTATTCACCCTAACTTTCCGGATAAGCACGATGAAAACCATGGTCCGATATTTAATCAAGGCCCGGTTATAAAATTTAATGCTAACCAGCGTTATGCGACGAATAGCGATACAAGTGCTATGTTCAAGTCTTTTTGCCAAAAAGTAGATGTACCGGTACAGTCGTTTGTGGTTCGCAGCGACATGGCATGTGGCAGCACAATCGGACCGATTACAGCCGCGGAACTGGGCGTGAATACGGTGGATATTGGTTTACCAACGTTTGCAATGCATTCAATTCGTGAATTGGCGGGATCCAGTGATGCGTACAATTTACATAAGGTGTTAAGTTACTTTTACCAAAAAGGGAGTGGTAATTAGCGATTAACTGTTGCCTCTATTGTTTTAATATTCGGTAAAATTGGCTATCTCGTAAATTTCTCTGGCCAATCGAATGGCATCATGATCGTTAAGAGTGCTTAGTTTAGACGTTATTTCTAAGGTAAGTGCTCGAATAACGCCATAGTCTACGGTTGGTTTTAATTTGTTTATCTCAGTAGCAACGATAATAAGTGAAGCTTGAATCTTAAGGTCGTTGCTTTCTAGCCAAATAGTGTGAATAGATTTTTTTTCGTATTGAATTCTGATAGTGAGAAAGGAGTTGAAAAAGGGCAATGATTTTTCAAGCAGATACACGCCAGCAGATATTTTAAGCCCATTTAAAACCAGCTTTTTTCCTTCGATATTAAGCCATTCGTCATCGGTTAGCTCAATTTCCGCATTACTTATTGCTTCGTTTTCTTTTGTTGATAAAGAGACTTGTTCAATTTCAAAACCGAGCGATTCTTTAATGTTTTCCAGAAACACATCGGTTAATTCATTAATAGTTGGTGTTTTTGCTATTTGTGCTTTGATGGTGGTTATATTATTTTCTAGTATACCTTCAAGGCATGCTCGAAAATTTTCAGACGGTGTATTGGCGCATTGTGACATGAGTTGATAGTCAAAGTCGTATAGAAAACTGCCTACTAGCACGGTCGCATTATTGATTGTGCCCGCACCAGTACCCCCAATTTTTTTATTGCTTACCTGAATATCATTAAAAGATTTTAACGAGGCTGGAATACCGAAGTGGTGATAAGTACGTAAAACCGGCTCTAATAAATAAGGATATAGATCTTTTGGTTGATTGGGTGCT
>JAOTSL010000165.1 GCA_029864945.1 Gammaproteobacteria bacterium | reverse complement strand
CATCAATATCTTGCACTATAAAGTCGAATCTAACTGCGGATTCTAGGTTAAGTAAGGTAAAAAGGATGCTAATAATTGAGTTTGGAGGAATTAAAGGTGAAAAATACGGTTGATGCTCGAGTTTCTTTTTCTTTTAAGGGGGAGAATTATGTACCGTCAATGACTATTGATCTGGATGCGCTAATTAAAGTATCGGGGGATTTGTCTGATTTATATTCGACAGTGGCCAGGCATAATAATATTGACACTTATTCTTATCTTTTTGAGGTGATGGAGTCTAGCGAGATTTATTTTGAAAATGCGACCGGATTAGCTGCGAATTGTGTTGTTGAGGGTAAATTTGATTTGCAGCAGTTTGAATCACTATGGCGCAATCAACATGCATCGGCAGCATTGCAGCTAGTCGCCAAAAAATACATGGCCGCCGCTAATATGGGTGAGTGCCCAGGATTGATGGATGCGTTGTTTGAGGCTTATCGATTGGGGCAGCAAGAAGATGAGTGATAACGGTAACTATGGTCTTTAGAGCTCGTTATTCAGCAAAGTGTACTGAGATGCTTCTACTTATTTAAGCGTGTTTTATTCAATACGTCGTTAATAATATTTGGTAAGTGTTGCTTTATGCGACCGTTAACGTCGGCCCTTAATTCTTCTGCCATCTGGTTGACAAGTCGGGGCAGAACTGACTCAACGGCGTTACTAAGTAGGTCGTCCAGCCGTGAGGTTAGTTGCGAATGTAATTCTTCGGTGATAGATGATGTCGCTTCAATGACGAGTTCATCAATTTTTTGAGAGAGTTGTGAGTGAAGCTCAAATGGAATGCTTAAATTGAAATTGTTTATGTTTTCTCCTTGATTCTGACCTGAGATGTCTACTCGATGAGAGGCCTGTGTTACTGGAGAGCTATTGAGATCTGTTTCTGGATTGAATTCACTGATTTGTGAGTTACTTATTTTGGAATCCGCCATTCCGGAAAAGTTATCGTGCGAAGGCTCAGGGGTTGTGTCATCTTGATCAATAAAACTACTTGGGTGACTACTTGTAAGGCCGTCGGCAAAGCTGGTTGAAAAGTCGCTAGGCTCTGACATGGCGCTACTACTACCAATAGGTAAGTCATTAATCTCGATATCACTATCACTTTGGGCTTCACTCGAGGCCATTGCAATCTTTTCGTCGATGGAAGTCGTGCCTGACGTTAGTTCGGAAGCGATGTCCAGTTCCAAGTCGCTAATGTTAGAGTCTATATCGGCTTCATTAAATGCGGGGCCGCTCGAATCATCAAGCAGTGCAGCGAGTGCTGCGTCATCATTTTCTGAAAATTGATCTATATCAGCAGCACTATCGCTTGCTTCACTCATTAGCTCTGCGGCCATTTCAAGGGAGTTGTTCATCTCGCTGATGTTGGAGTTATTCTCTGCTAATGGAGAGTCAAACAATGGCTCATCTTCATTTACGTCATCATCATCTTCATTCGTGATTTCAGTAATCATATTTGATAGTTGTGATACGGGTGATGAAACCGATGCTGAATTTACTGCTGGGGAAGCTGGTTTTAACATCTCAGCATAAATAGTAGCCTCCTGGTCGAGCAGAGGAATGCTTGCATTATCATCCATAGACACTATTCGGGATAATGGTGGAGTTTCGATGGCTTCACTTAAAACGGGGATATCGGTATTGTCGGAGCCGTCACTTTCGTCCATTTCTGCTAGGGCTTCGTCAAGTAAAGACATGTCTCCCAGTGCTTCGGACGGCTGATCAGAGTCAATGCCGGAAATGTCACCCACAGAATGCGCCGGTATATCGGAGGTGCTAGCAACGGTCTCAATGGATGATAGGTCGCCAATCGAAGGCTCTTTATCATCAATCGGGTGGCTGTCACGAAAGTCAGATTCACTTGGCTGTGTAACATGACTGGTCCGGTTTGACATAATACTTACCTGCTTACTTCGTGCGAGATAACAGTGCAGCCCCGTTGTTGATATTGCCGATAACGTTGCCTGGCAGCTTGCTGTTGTTGCGGGTCGCCTGTGACGATTTCGGCAACGCGTTCAAACTGCTCATAAAACACCGGAATCTCGGACTTTAAATTAATTAAAACATCTTTAATTGATGCTCTATCCGAGTTGTGACTTATATGGATTGGTGTTTGAGTGGCCTCTTCGCTATCTGCGATTGCATGAGGCAAAAAACTCAGGTCCTTATAAGTCCACATTAACGTATCCATACGCTCTGTCTGAAGGTTATCGGCAGTATGGATATGAATCTTGTGGCCTTTTTTAAATGCTTTTTCAGCAAGTTGGCAAACAAAGTGTTCTGCTTTGGCCGGAGGCGCATTTTTTAATATATAAAAATCAACTTGAGTCATAAGAAGTGTCAACTTTTGGTCAAGTAAGAGCAAGGCTGCAAATTTAGTGCCTCTATGGTGAAATCACACAACACACTCATTTTTCAAAGGTGAGTGTGTTGTGTGATCATATTTAGCAGCGGTTTATCAAATATTGCGTTAGTAACGAAACTGGTCTGCCGGTTGCGCCCTTGTTAGCGCCGCTATTCCACGCTGAGGCGGCAATATCCAGGTGCGCCCAGTGAAACTTTTTAGTGAAACGGGACAAAAAACAAGCGGCAGTAATGGAGCCTGCTTCTCGGCCACCAATATTGGCGATGTCAGCGAAGTTACTTTTTAGCTGGTCCTGATACTCGTCCCACAACGGCATTTGCCAGCAACGATCACCTGATTCTTCGCCAGCATCAATTAATGCATTCGCCAGCTTTTGATTGTTGCTGAATAGGCCACTGGCAGGCTTGCCAAGCGCAATAACACAGGCGCCGGTTAATGTAGCTACATCAATAACGGTGTCCGGCTCGAGTCGTTCGCAGTAGGTGAGGGCGTCGCAAAGAATGAGTCGGCCTTCAGCGTCAGTATTGAGAATTTCAATCGTTTTTCCTGACAGGCTGGTTACTATGTCACCTGGCTTATTGGCGTCGCCATCGGGCATGTTTTCTGAGCTTGGAACAACACCGATCACGTTTAGTGGTAAGCCCATTTCAGCAATAGCTTTCATTGTGCCAAATACGCTAGCGCCGCCACACATGTCATATTTCATCTCATCCATCCCAGCTGATGGTTTGATAGAAATGCCACCCGCATCAAATGTCAGGCCTTTACCAACCAGCACAATGGGCTTTTGTGTTTGTTTACCACCGGCATAATCCATGATGATGAATTTGGCTGGTTGTCTACTGCCACGGGATACAGATAATAATGCCCCCATGCCTAGTTGTTCCATTTTTCGCTCATCTAAAATGGTTACTTTCATGGATTTGCAAGTGTTGCCCATGGATTTTGCCTGTTCGGCAAGATAAGTGGGGGTACACACATTGCCAGGCAGATCGCCAAGTGTTTTTGCTAGCGATATTCCTGCGGCTATTGCCGCGGCTTTAGCTGCAGCTTTATTAATTTTAGTGGAGTCGGTTTTTGAGTCCGTTAGCCAGTTTAGTTTGCCTAAACTTAGTTCAGAATCGTCTTTTTCACTTTTTAATGTGTCAGTTCTATCTTCACTGGCTTGAAATACCTTAACAGCCTGGGTGATTTTCCATGATAAATCCCGGTCTTTTAGATTAAGCTCTGCCAGACAGCAAATGGCTTCAATGGCATTAACGGTTTTTATTGCCAGTATGGTTGCGGAGCATATTTTTCGGAAACTAATGTCGGTGAGATCTTTTTCTTTTCCGCAGCCGACGAGTAATACTCGATCGGCGTTGATGCCAGGGATATTATGAACGAGTAATGTTTGACCAATTTTTCCTTTGATATCGCCTTTTTTTATAATATTTGTAAGGTAATTGTCAGCGTGATCATTTAATTGTTTTGTGGATGAGGATAATTTTCCGGATTCAAATACAGGGACAATAATACAGGCTGTTTTGACTTTTTCAGGGCTAGATACTTTAGAACCAAATTCCATAGTGACTCCGATGTTGGATAGGCAACTGAACAATATGTAATTGAACAACGTGTAATGATATTGAAGATTATAATGATTTTGAAGAACTAAGGAATGGAAATAAAATAACTTTTATAAATTGTGCTGTAACTACTCGGCGTATTCATCTTTTACCTCATATCTGCGTTGTTTTCGTACTTAGTCGGTCATATCTTTCTATATGTTCCCTCTATATGTACGAAAATACCGTTTGTAGTTACATTGTGTTGTGATTTAGATTTTATTTGAACGTTTTAAGCGAATTAAATGCGGATATTGAGTGTGGGCCAGAGCTGCTATTATCCTATAACGCTTAGAATGTGTAACAATGGGTGTTGTTCTGGTGAAATGTTTTTATAAAAAAGAATTTATTTTGTGATTATTGATCGTTATCTATTTAAAGAAATCGTGATTTCTCTGATTTCTGTCGTTACTGTTCTGCTACTTATTTTTTCCAGTAAGCATTTTGTACGTTATATGTCTGATGCGGCGGCTGGAGAGTTGCCAACGTCCATGATTTTTCAACTGTTAAGTTTGTTTACGTTGAGTTATCTGGTGCTGATTGTTCCTTTCGCTATTTACCTTTCTGTGATCATTACCCTTGGTCGTCTTTATAAAGATAATGAAATTACCGCAGCAGAAGCTTGCGGGCTTGGTTTACCGCGCATTATTAAGTCTATTTTTTACTTGTCTTTATTTCTCTCAGTGATTGTGGGTGTTCTGTCACTTTGGGTTGCGCCCTGGGCAGAAGCCGAGCAATACAATATTCGTGATCAGGCCCGCGCCGAATCTGAGTTTGGTTTTATCGCCCCTGGTCGATTTCACGAAATTCGTGGTGGCAGAGGTGTCTTTTATGTAGAAAGCATTGCAGAAAGAAGCGGCAAAATGGGTAAGGTCTTTGTGTATTTGAAAGACGAAGGGAAAACGGATGTGTTTACATCCCTGACCGGATACACAGACCTGGATGAGGAAACCGGTTCGCATTTCATTGTGCTTGAGAATGGGTACCGGTTTGAGGTAGTCCTTGATGGTAAGGGTGATGTTGAAGGCTATCGTTTGCATGATTATGGAAAAAGTGGAATCCGAATTGCGAAGGAAGAAGAAGATTCTGATGATTTGAAAATCATCGAACGAAGTACAGTAAGTTTGTTTGATGATGAAAGTAACGAAGCACAGGCCGAGTTGCATTGGCGAATTGCAATGCCAATTTCATGTGTACTGCTAACAATGATGGCAGTTTTATTAAGTAAAACGAATCCCAGGCAGGGTCGCTTTGGTAAGCTTTTTATCGCACTTTTGGCGTACATTGTTTATGTCTATGTGTTGATGTTAACTCGAAGCGGTTTAAAAAATGGCGATATTCCAATGATGTTAGGCATGTGGTGGGTGCACGGTCTGGCGCTGATTTTTATTGTTATTTTACTGGGTAATCAGTTTGGTTGGCGATGGTTTCTGTTGCAGATAGGTTTGAATAGGAATAGCAAAACAATCGAGGGTTTGACGTAAATGCGTATTCTCGATCGTTATATTGGGCAAACAGTTGCCTATTCAACGTTAACTGTGATGCTGGTGATCTTGTCTCTGTTTACTTTTTTTACGTTTGCTGGCGAATTAAATAAAACGGGCAGGGGTAATTACGATACGTTGCAAGCTGTTCAATACGCGTTAATTACGATGCCGAGTATGCTGTATCAATTATTTCCAACAGCTGTTCTGATCGGCACAATGGGAGGTCTTGGCTCATTGGCCAGTAGTTCTGAGCTAGTCGCCATGCGTGCCGCGGGATATTCACTGTTTTCTATTTTACGATCTGTTTTGGTTTTTGGTCTGATTATGATGGGCGCTGTATTTTTGATTGGTGAATATGTGGCACCAGTTGCTCAGGAATATGCAGATACCAAGCGTAGTCTTGCGATGAGTGGCAAAGACTCATTACGAACGGGTACCGGTTTATGGATTCGCGACGGTTTGAAGTTTGTGAGAATTGAGTCGGTTGTATCTGGTGGTCAGTGGGAAAATGTGAGCATTTATGAGCTGGATGAAAAGCAGCGACTGAAACAGGTATTACGAGCCAACAGAGCAATTTATGGTGGAGATAATAAATGGATATTACTTGGGCTGGAGCAGCAAAACATTTCGGAAGGTGCTATCGTTATTCAGCATAAAGATAGTGATGTTTGGACCTCTTTACTCAGTCCAGAATTGCTGGATGTGGTGGTTGTCCGACCGGATATGATGTCGGCAGCAGCAGCTTTGGATTATGTTACTTATCTTGAAGAAAACGGTGTCGAAGCTAGAAAGTACCTTCAAGCTTTTTGGGCCAAGGTTAGTGCACCGTTTTCGACGGCGATAATGATTTTATTAGCCATTCCCTTTATCTTTGGGCCAACACGCAGTATGAGTGCAGGGCACCGTATTTTACTGGGCACATTGACGGGTATTGGTTTTTATCTATTTGGTCAGGTGTTCGGGTATGTGGGGTTGGTTTATGAGCTTAATCCATTTTTGGCTGCAACGATTCCGTCATTTATATTTTTAGGTATTGCGCTATATTTGATGCGATCAATAAAATAAAAAGGCCGGAAGCATCCCCGATTTTTTTGTTTGCGATTACTGATTAGTGGCAGATAAGTCAAATTAGATTTTTATATAACCAGGGTTCTTGCCGAGGTTTTTAATAACCGGCTCATTAAAGTCTTTAATTTTAATGATTTTTTGATCTCTCATATAACTAGCCACAACATCCCAGATTGGCGTTGCATCTTCAGGTTGCTCTTGAACACTTGCCCAGCCGGCAACTTTGTATTTTTTGCTGGCACTAAGCGTTTTTCCGTTTAATGTCATATCGTCAATACGTTTACCGATGTCTGCAGTTGGATCAATTGAAAACTTAAGCCCCCCAACACGAACCATGTCGCCACCTTGCTGATAGTAAGGGTCTTTGTTAAATAAATTGTCCGCCACATCTTCAAGGATATTTTTAATTTGTTCGCCAGATGTGTGGTTCATGGTGACTGCCGGATATGTGATGGCAGTTTGAGACATTAAATCCTCAAACGTTACCGTTTCCCCGGGAAGTTTTGATATGCCCCAGCGAAAGCCAGGTGAGAAAGCTATTTCGGCATCTTGATTTTGGAGCATGGCGTCAAGTATAACCTGATCGAAAGTGCCATTAAAATTACCGC
>JAOTSL010000164.1 GCA_029864945.1 Gammaproteobacteria bacterium | reverse complement strand
GCATTCCAGCCAACCAGACAAAGTATCAATTTCAAACAGTGATACAAACGCAGGTATACTTGAAGCTATCAGCATCGGCAATAGCGCTATTAGTGCAACATATAACAATATAACTGCCACTGAAAATATTGAAGTTAGCGATGCAATATTAACTGGCATTACCTTGCAATCAGATTTTCTATCACTTGCTAAAGACAGCTCATCGCAACTTCAGGCAATTGGTTCTTTATCCAATGGTCACACACAAAATATTAGCAGCCTGGTAAATTGGTCATCAGATGCTCCAGATATTTTAAGCATTGATAACAGTAAAAACAAAAAAGGTATTATCACTGCCAAAACAAGTGGCACCGCCAATATCAGTGCCACTTTAAACAATATATCTGAATCAACGACCATCACTGTCAGTAATGCAACACTGGCATCTATTGAAGTCTCTCACCAAAATGTTCGCATTGCTAATGGCACAAAACTCAACATTATAGCAACTGGTATATACAGCGATGGCACTCATCAGAACATAACCCAAGATGTTTTATGGCTGTCAGATAACCCAGCAAGTGTATTTGTTAGTAATGAAAAGGGCAAAAAAGGAGACGCCTATTCTCTTTCGGTAGGCAGCGCCCTAGTCTCAGCAACGCAAGGAAGCACAATAGGAACTAGCAACATTACCGTAAATGCAAAATTGCTAAGCGCCATTACCATCCTTGCCGATGGCAACAACATGCTGGCAGCTGGAAATGAAGTACAGTTAAAAGCAATTGGCAATTATTCCGACGGATCCATACTGGATATTAGCAATCAGGTTACATGGCAATCTTCTGATAACAAAATATGCATTGTATCAACATCAGAACAGCACTATGGCTTAATCAAAGCTAAAACCGCAGGCACATGTAATGTAACAGCCAAAGCAGAACAAGTTAGCAACTCGCTACTATTTACTATTAGTGATGCGACATTACAATCCATCAGCATTTCACCAAATAATACGTCCTTGCCAAGAGGCACAAAAATCCAACTCATCGCAACCGGCCTCTATTCTGATGCGACAACATCAGATATCAGCAAAACGGTTAGCTGGAAAAGCAATAACATATTTACCAGCATCAGCGAAGAACTTAACACGAAGGGCTTACTTAGCGCCATTGACATAGGCAGCAGTACAATTACTGCCACATACGACACTATTTCAGCTACTAGCACCGCTACAGTTAACGCAGCCACATTAGAAAGCATCGCCATTTCCGCTTTAATAACAGGCGACTTTATTAATGGAACAACAAAAACTTATATTGCAACTGGCACCTATTCGGACCAAAGTACGCAAGACATATCACAACTGGTACTTTGGGTTTCATCTGATACAACCGTTTCCACGGCCAATAACTCAATTACCAGCGCTGGAAAATTTAGCGGTATTGCCGCCGGTGCTGTTTCACTTTCAGCGGCATTTAATGGCATCACAAGCAGCCCTCTAAACACAACTGTTATAGATGTGCCATTAGCTCCGGTTTCACTTTCTCTTAGAGCAACCCCAAACATCATACTAAATGATGGCGCTGACACCTCAAGCATATCACTCAATGTTCAGGCCGCAGATAATTTACAGGCAGTGGCAGATGGAACAGAAATCCAGTTAAGCATTATTAACGGTAGTGGGATAATAAGTAGTAGCGCTGTAACCACAATTAATGGCGAAGCGGCATTTAACATTACCTCAACGACCAAAGGTCTGGTTACTGTAAAAGCAACAATAACAGGCACTGAAATTTCGAATTATGTTTCCGTATACGCTACCGATAATTTTGCCGAAGTAATTGCAAAATACGGGTTTGCAACAGGCAGCTTGGTAAACGGCCTAGTGGCAATAGATAGTAAATTTGGATTTTTGATTATTAACTTCGCAAACCGACCATTTATAGTAAATGGTTACAGAGTATTTAATGGCAATACAATTATTACAGAAACATCTGATCCAGCAGTACTAAATAACAACTTACTACCAGCGGGTGGAAACATCCTTGTTGTATATGCTTCGACAGAAGCACTAAGTAATAACTATGTTGTTGCATACTACCTGACAGAACCGGACACCGGAAGTCAATTTGCCATAATTGGCGGCTTTCAACTTTCAAGTACAAACCCCGGCCCGGTTCCGTAAAACGGAAGTAATCAGCTACCCAATAATCGCCTTACCACCCATATATCCCCGCAATACTTCAGGCACTTCAACTTTGCCATCGCTGGTTTGATAATTCTCCAGAATCGCAACTAGGGTTCGGCCTACAGCCAATCCTGAGCCATTAACAGTATGCACGAGCTCCGGCTTACCACTTTCAGGGTTACGCCAGCGGGCCATCAAGCGTCTGGCTTGAAAATCTTCAAAGCAACTGCAGGATGAGATCTCACGATACTTTTGCTGCCCGGGCAACCAAACTTCAATATCATAGGTTTTAGTTGCTGAAAAACCAATGTCACCGGTACACAAATTAACTAATCGATAAGGTAGTCCCAACGCTTGCAAAATAGTTTCTGCGTGTGAGGTTAACTCATCCAACGCGGCATGTGAATCTTCTCCGCGAACGATTTGCACTAACTCAACTTTTTCAAATTGATGCTGGCGAATCATGCCACGGGTATCACGGCCGTAAGAACCCGCTTCACTTCTAAAACAAGGCGTGTGCGCAGTGAACTTTAAAGGCAAATCTTCTGCGGCCTGAATAGTGTCTCTCACAATATTTGTTACTGGCACTTCTGCTGTCGGTATCAAATAAAACTGCTGATTACTGCCTTCAGGTTCTTTAATGGCAAATAAGTCTTCTTCAAATTTTGGAAGTTGACCAGTACCACGTAAAGACTCTGCATTAACCAGATAAGGCACATAAGTTTCCGTATACCCGTGTTTCTCAGTATGAGTATCCAGCATAAATTGAATCAATGCGCGGTGCATTCTCGCCAGATCACCGGTTAACAGCATAAAACGTGAACCCGTTATTTTTGCCGCCAGTTCAAAATTAAGTAACGCAGTATCTTCGCCAACGGAAACATGATCTTTTATTTCAAAATCAAATTCTCTTGGTGTACCCCAACGACGAATCTCTACATTGTCATCTTCGTTTTTACCATCAGGTACAGACTCGTGTGGAATATTAGGGATTTCCATCAAAAACAGATTTAATTTTTCCTGCAATTCAGACAGCGCATGTTCCGATGCCTTTAACTTTTCACCTAGGCCATCAACCTCTGCCAGCAACGGCGTTATATCTTCACCCTTTGCTTTTGCTTTACCAATAGATTTTGACTTTGTATTTCGGTCTGATTGTAGCGCCTGGGTTTTTTCCTGTATTAACTTACGTTCATTTTCCAAAGAGGTAAATGCAGCCGTATCTAATATGTAACCGCGACGCGCTAATTTTTTAGCTGTATTTTCTAGGTCTTGTCGTAATAATTTTTGATCAAGCATAATTTTTATTCTATTCCATCCACATTCATTTTCCCCGACCAGCTAAGAATGTGACCGGGTTTGACCATAGTACTTAAAATTTTCATCACACGTAGCATTTTCCCCGGCTCATCAAAAAGCTCAATCACTAATGGCAAGTCAAGCGAAAGATCAGACAAACTGGAGATATGTACCTCACCGGTAGGGCCAAATCCGGCTATTCCGCGAAAAACAGTGACGCCACGGACTGTTTCGTTATCATGCAGAAGGTCGAGGATTTCTTTCAATTTACCCTCACCTTCAGTGACATAAACGCGCATAATACTTATTTCTGTTGTTCTCACGCAACATCTCCCTAAATCTGTCGGCCCAAAACCATACCAAACCAGCATGCAGTTACGCACACAAACACGCTGATTAACATATTGACGCCAGCTTTTATCACCTCACCGCCGATAATTAAATTAACAGTCTCGAGCGAAAAAGTTGAGAACGTAGTAAAAGAGCCCAGAAAACCAATCATAATAAAAGCGCGTAACTCAGGGCCGGCAACCATCCGTTCAATTAACAAAACGGCCAGCAAGCCCATCACAAATGAACCCGCCACATTCACCACCAAAGTGCCAAATGGAAACGAACGGCCCAATACGCTATATACCCATATCGAAGACGCGTAGCGTGCCACCGCACCAAATGCACCACCAACAGCAATTGCAATCAGGTTAATCAATTAGAACCCCAAGGGTATGGATATTTATGCGCGAATTTTATCTTTTGACAGCTAAAAGCGCAATCATGTATGAAAGCAACTCTGAATGTTATCTTTAAATTTTAACCGCTTACTGCGCTAATTAATACGGCAATTACGGTCGTTAAGCCCTAATGTATCGCAGCTTGCAAAGTTGCAATGTTGTAGCAAAAATAAGTCATCATCAAAATAATGGTAGTTTGTATGAACCGGGTCATGTATTTGACCTCCATTTCGAAGTTTGTTTTGTCAAAAAAGGTTATTGATTCAACAAGTTTCAACCGCTTTCCGACCTAATACCAACCTGATACTTGTCTAATTAAGTATTTTGCAAAACGCAGACCGAAATACTCAAGATTTGATAGCGATTGCAGGTCCCGCCATTCAATTTTCGAATAGTTAGTAAAAACCAATCACTTACAATGTACACAGCTCTCCGTGCGAATAGAAATCAAGCGGTAAATACAGTCCCACAAAAGCAGAACCCTAGGAGGTTGTCGGACTTAACCGTTTGAAGCGAAAATTCTGATCGGTATCCATGAGTTTGCAGCCAAACAGTGTTAAGTCCGACAGCCTCCTAGGTAAATTAAAGTGATATAGGTTTTCCGTCGTTATCCTGTTAACGCCAATAGCCAGGAAACTGAAAACTCAGTACTTTATTTATGCCCAAGCCACAAAAGATTCGTTTAGGTGACTTACTGGTGTCGCAGAATATCATCACGCAGGGGCAACTTGAGTCTGCACTGAAAACGCAAAAAAAAAGCGGCAATAAACTTGGGCGTGAATTGATAGCTGAAGGTTTTATTTCTGAAGATTCATTACTAGACTTACTATCCCAACAACTCGATATCCCTCAGGTCAATCTTGATGACTACAAACTCTCCATAGAAGTATCAAGCAAGCTACCCGAATTACAAAGCCGTCGCTTGCTCGCTATGGTCATCACGCAAGACAGAAAAAAATATGTTGTTGCCATGGCCGATCCGTCAGACATATTTGCCTACGACGACATAACAAAATATCTCGACAAACCATTTGAAGTGGTTATCGCGAAACAAAATGCCTTAATGGCGGCAATGGACATGGTATTTCGCCGCAGCTCAGAAATGAATAGCCTAGCTATGCAATTAGAGAATGACCTGGAGGCAGACGAGAAACAATTTACCGACTCAAACACAGAAACCGTAATTGATAGCCCTGTTGCAAAATTTCTACAAACTATGTTCGAAGATGCGATACAAATCGGTGCATCAGATGTACACATTGAACCAGAAGAAACGGCCCTTCACATTCGTTTACGTCAGGACGGCGTATTACATATGCAGACCAAAGCGGACCAACGTTTATGCGCACCGCTAATATCTCGCTTAAAATTAATGTCCGATCTGGATATTTCAGAAAAACGCATACCTCAGGATGGACGCTTTCAAGTTGTTATTTTAAAAAAAACCATTGATGTTCGCTTATCCACTATTCCAGTTCAATACGGTGAGTCTGCCGTTATGCGCTTGCTTGATCAATCAACACAAATTCTTGATTTGGATCATACCGGCATGAACAAAAAATTATTAACCCGTTTCCGACGTATTATCTCAATACCTAACGGAATGGTATTAGTAACAGGACCAACCGGTAGCGGAAAAACAACAACACTTTATAGCGCGTTAAGTGAAATGAACACGCCTGATGTGAAAATTTTAACCGCAGAAGACCCTGTAGAATACCGATTGCCCGGTATCAATCAGGTACAGATTAACAGCAAGATCGGATTAAACTTTGCCGACGTCCTGCGTGCATTTTTACGTCAGGACCCAGACATCATTCTTGTTGGAGAAATGCGAGACAAAGAAACAGTTGAAATTGGAATGAAGGCCGCCATGACAGGCCACGTTGTGCTCTCAACACTACACACTAATGATGCAATTTCAACTATCGCTCGACTTATGGACATGGGAGCAAAACCCTATTTAATTGCCGCATCACTTCGCGCCATTCTAGCGCAGCGCCTAATCAGAAAAGTATGCACTCATTGCAAAGAAACCTATAAGCCAGATGAAAAACAAAAAGCCATTATGTATTCCGTTTGGGGAAGTCAAACTGACAAATTAAAATTTGTTCATGGCCGTGGATGCACTCATTGCCATTACACGGGTTACAATGGTCGAATTGCCATCCATGAATTTCTTGAATTGGATAAAAAACTCATTCGGGCACTACAAAATGCAGACCTAGAAGAATTTACAGCGATCGCAAAAAAACAGGAAGGCTTTAAAAGCCTGCGCAGTAGTGCAATGAGCCTAGCCGCCAAGGGAGAGACTACTCTCGACCAGGTGCTTCGCGTTGCAATCGGATAATTAGAAAATGCCAAATTTTTCTTACACCGCTCGCGCTAAAGATGGTGCAAAACTCAAAGGTGAAATGGACGCCAGAAGTAAAGATGACGTCGCAAAACAATTACGTAGCATTAATGTTTATCCTCTCACTATTGAAGAAAAAAGTCTGTCGCCTGCTGCATCCGGCCTGGCCAACCTTCAGATAACCATCGGCGACCCCAGCAAACTAAAAACCGATGACCTGGTGTTTTTTAGTCGTCAGCTATACACATTAATAAAATCCAGCGTACCTATCATGAAAGCACTAGATGGACTGGAAAGCAGCACTGAAAATCCCGCATTAAAAGCATCAATTGGTAAATTGCAAGAAAGCCTGGATGAAGGTCTTGACTTAACTCAGGCACTAGAACGACAGCAAGACGTATACCCGCCACTATTTATAAGCTTGGTTCACATTGGAGAAACAACAGGTAAGCTTCCCGAAGTTTTCAGGGACTTATCAACCTATTTAAAAAAAGAGCAAGAAACAAAAGCAAAGGTTAAATCAGCATTACGTTACCCCACGATTGTGTTAATTATTATCGCTATCGGACTGACAATAATCAACGTATTTGTTATTCCAAACTTTGCCAGTATGTATGCTGGCTTTGGTG
>JAOTSL010000272.1 GCA_029864945.1 Gammaproteobacteria bacterium | reverse complement strand
CTAAATTCCCAGTCGGGCTCAATAATGGCATCTGCCAGTGCGAATAATTTCAGTTTTTTTGCTATATTACGGGGCATATTTCACTCTTGTGTAAGCTAAGTTATTTCATCTATCCATAACAGTTTTCACTTTAGCCTATTGCTTTAAACAATCTGCCAGCCATCTGCTTTTATCAATCTTATACAATACGTGCTCTTTAAGCGATGCAATGGCCTAATAAATCTGAACACTTTAGTGTTCCTAAATATTCATTCCACTAAAACATCTTTACCTCTATAGTGAGCATCCTAAACACAAAATAAGCTAAACCTTAAAAATATTGACAACGTATTGTTTTTAGTCGATTTCATATCATCCAAATTAAACGCAGCATCGTTTTCTATTTTATTCTTGGTGGGTTTGACTCACAACTGTGTACGTCATTTCTTAAACCCAGTTAGATTCAAGACTAAATAGTGAGGGAATTTAAAATTTATCTGGATATCCCTCTACTCCGTACACCCCGCTCCTCATCAATACTTTTTCTTTTCTTTTGTGTTACGAAACCCTAGAATCTAAAAAACGAAATAATTCATAAACGGAGTAAATAATGTCCTTTAGTTTCGAAATTACAGAGACACCGCCTGTGTGTGCTGATATCTCAACAAAACGCGAACAAGCTGTAAAAGAACGAGCTATATTTAGGAAAAAAAACATACGATTCATGATCGGCATGGCAACTATTACCAGCCTATACCTTGCGTTTATATTTATATTCGTTTTTCCTATGCTAGAGAATCCGGAAGTGGGCATCATCTTCTATTTTTTTCCACACCTTACCTTTGTCATATTTATAGTAGGCAATCACTTACATATTAAAAATATTGAGAAACCAAGCAAATTATTAGACATGACCATTACTGAATTAAGTGAAGTGGAAGCCAGCGAAATTGACAGCATCATTGACAAAAAAGAACACTCTGCCGAGATTACTTCTTACATGGAACAGGTCGCAGCTCAAGGGCGATCACTAGTACGCGCAGAAGCAGATGCAATTCAAAAACATTATGATGGAAACTAGGAATTACACATGTAACATCACTACGTCCAGCAAGCAAGATCACTAGACGTAGTATTTATACAGAAATATTTACAGCCTCGAAAATGTTTTTTAAAACTGTAAAAAGTGACTTTCTCAGCTCCCTTATATAAAACCAGCTGATACGAAGGAGTTATTTCGAAATCCAAAATTTTAATATTTTTCTACGGCCTCAACACCGAAATAACTGGCATTTAACTGCGTGATTTCTTTGTGCGACAACGATGCTATAGTGGAATAATACTAAAAAACCGAGAAATTAAATATTGATTTTTATTGTTAGGCCACGACGCCGATTGATTCCAAAAATTCTTCAGGAACATCTGATTTTTTTCTAGCTGCAATAGCGAAATAATATAACGGTTCACCCTCAATTGATAACCTATGTTTATAACGTTCAATGTAATAAACATCAAGATACTTCGAAAATATCAATCCCCGTATCATTTTTGAGAACCCTGAATCATCGGTGTTTTCAAAGAAGGTTTTTTTAATATTAAAAGCGACCCACGCCTCGCTTTTAAGTATATTGAATGCTTCTATAAATGCTTTTGCAGGGATGTCTCCGAAGCCAAGCGCTGCAACTGTTACCATACAATCACATTGCCACGATTCTATTTCTTCTTTTTTATCTACAGTAAGTTTAGTGAAATCCTCAACATAATATGCGTCATAAACTCCCGGCCTATCTCGGACGGTGGCATCGTAAGCTTCGGGAATTATATCAACGCCTATTAAGCGCGAGACACCCTGTTTTTTTAATTCATCACCCATCATACCATTACCGGCACCTAGGTCTAAAACTCTAAGCTCGGAAAAATTACCTTGAGATTGTTTTACCGCAGCTTCGAGTATTGAAGAAACTTTTGTTGGGGACGTACATTTCAATCGATCATAAAATATTTGTTCATAAAGACCTTCTATCTGAAATATTTCATCATAGTCGTGAAACCTAATTTTTCTTTTGCCGCCTGACCCTTGAAGAAAGAAATAGGCTTCGTCTTGATTGTGATTGGATAACTCAGCCATTGGAAATTGTATTCTATGTCTCTTCATTATTACTCCACAGTTTTGATGATTTATTTCATTCCTAATATCTTAAATTAAGGTGATGCTTATTTTACCTAAATACCCAGCTCCAACGCGAGAATACCATTTTTAATATTTACAGACTTTAAAGTTGACTTAGCAAGTTTGTGCTTTAAATCATCGTCTTTGAATTTGTAAACTGGCGTTTTTGCAAGTACCTTTTTAACGGATACATCTACTACCTTGACTACATTCGGGTTATATTTTTCTGGCAATTTATCAAACTCAATTTTCTTAACCTCTGGATCAACAAAGAAAAACTCACCAGTTTTTGGCTTATAATTAATACCTCCTTCGATAAATATTTTGCCAGTACTTTCTATACCACCAGGCAGTTTGACCAAAATATCAGCGTTAATTCCAATTTTATTATCCCCATTTGTGAGTTTTATTTTGGGATTACTCACAACTACGCTCACAAAGAACTTTTTTTTCTCGAATGGCATTTTAGCCTCGATTTTTGTTTGAACCTCTTTCTCGCTTAGTTCAAGAGTATAAGAAAAAGACAGAGCTAAAGCGCAGTTTGAAAACGCCAACAAAACAAAGGTAAATATTAACTTTCTGATCATTTTATACTCTTACAAAGTAAATTATCTTAACATCATACGACACCCCCCTTTCATGCCGCAAGTGCATCGCCCACTAATTTCATGCAACTTTATTTCAAGGGTGAAAAATGCAC
>JAOTSL010000163.1 GCA_029864945.1 Gammaproteobacteria bacterium | reverse complement strand
CGGGATTCTATTTGAAAAACGCCAATCGTATCTGCATTTTGCATCATTTTATAAACGCCGGGATCTTCAGCGGGCACATCCGACAAGGAAAATGGCTGATTTTTCATATGCCCGACATAGGTCAAGGCCTTGCGAATAGCACTGAGCATGCCCAGAGCAAGAATATCTATTTTCAATAGACCAAGAGCTTCAATATCATTTTTTTCCCATTGAATCACTGTTCGGTCTTTCATTGATGCATTTTCAATGGGCACTAGTTCACACAGCTGTCCGCGCGAGATTACAAATCCGCCGACGTGCTGAGATAAATGACGAGGAAAACCAATGATCAAACCAACGATGTGAATTAATTGCTGAATCACGGGATTGTTTACGGAAAAACCCACTTCTTCTAGACGAGCAGAATCTACTTTTTTGCTGTCCCACCAGTGAATATTTTTTGCAAGCCGATCAACCTGATCAAGACTCATACCCAATGCTTTTCCAACATCACGAATAGCGCTTCTCGGTTGGTAAGTAATAACCGTTGCGGTTAACGCGGCACGGGTACGACCATATTTTTGATAAATATATTGAATCACTTCTTCACGGCGTTCGTGTTCAAAGTCCACATCAATATCCGGTGGTTCGTCGCGTTCTTTTGAAATAAAACGTTCAAACAATACATTCATTCGTGACGGATCAACTTCAGTTATACCAAGACAATAACAGGTGACTGAATTAGCCGCTGAACCCCGGCCCTGACATAATATACCTTTATCTTTTGCAAATTTTACGATGTCGTATACCGTTAAAAAATACGGTTCGTAATCAAGTTCTGAAATAAGCTTCAACTCATGCTCAATCAACTTCAGTACTTTATCTGGTGTTCTTTGTGGCCAACGCCTATTCATTCCCTGCTCAACGAGATAACGTAACCATGACTTTGGCGTATACCCTGTTACTACAACTTCATCAGGATATTCGTATCGCAGCTCATCAAGTGAAAAAAAACATCTGTTTGCAATATTAACAGTCTCCCTAATTAACTCATCTGGATATAAAGCCTGAATTTTTTTTCGGGTTCGCAAATAACGTTCAGCATTACTATATAAACATTTACCCAGGGACGAAATTGGCTCAACCAATCTAATGGCCGTTATTGTGTCCTGTATCATCTGCCGGTCACGACTGTGCATGTGGACATTACCGCTGGCACATAAAGGAATCTGATATTTTTCGCCTAGTGTCTGCAGCGATTTTAAATGATACTCATCATTTCCATTTATTAATAATTCGACGGAAATCCATAGTTTTTCTGTGAAACGTGTTTTAAGAAAGGATAATTCAGTTTTATAGTTCTCCTCTTTTGATGGAATCCACAACGCCAAACATTTATCAGGGTAATGCTTTTCAAGCAGGGAATAATCAAGATAATATTCACCCTTTTCAGCTTGGCGTCTGGCGATTGTGATTAAGCGGGATAGCTGACCGTAACTCTCGCGATTAACGGCCAATAAAATAAGGTGCAAACCCTCGTCTAAAAAAAACTCACTACCAATGATTAATTTAAAGTTGAGTGACTTTGCTTTAACGTGTGCTCGCACTACAGCGGATAAAGAGCATTCATCCGTAATCGCCAATGCTTCATAACCCAGACTGACGGCTTTCTCTACCAGCTCTTCGGGATGAGAGGCACCGCGTAAGAAAGTGAAATTACTCAGGCAATGTAATTCGGCGTATTTTACATCTGTCTCACTTACAACACCTGCAATATCAGTAACACCTGTCGGCAAGGTCATCATTAACTGTTAACCAAAAAAACCATGTAAATACCATCGACCACTTTGCTTTAAATCACGATAAATCCACAAATAACCCACATTTTGACTGAGTGCGATGTAATAATCTCTCATAATACTTTGCTCATCTCCCCGCCACCAACCTGACTCTATCCGCTCCGGCCCCTGTAAAAAAGATAACGGGCCATGATAGTCCGGAATTTTTTTATACAGGTCAGACGTTTCACACAATGGCAGAGGCGTTGCCGTATTTAACAACCATAGCGGACGCATTGCTGTACCCGGCTGCCGGACAACCGATAATACAGATTGATAACACCAGGCCCAGCCGGGATGAGCTTCATCCCGCACATGAAGATATTTTACTGAATTTGGGCCAAGCCTATTTTGTAATTGCTCTAGCGTATTTTCCCATTCTGGATCTGTTTTATGTTGCTTGTCAGAAAAATTTCCATCGACAAAAAGACTCTGATCAGAGGCAATAAATGGCAATATCTCATCTACCATCAACGATACAGAAACCACTTTAGCCGAGAGCGTTGTTCGTTCCATTTTTTCAGAAAACAATGCCGACATATGCGCCGCCGATCGAGCCATTTGTCTTAACCGTAAAACAAGTTCCGTTGATTGATGCAAATGCTTAAGATGTATATTTAACTGAACAACGGCAGTGTCGCCTTTCCTTAAAAAGGTTTCGAGATTTTCAAATAAACGATTAACCGTCCATATAATAATTTTACTGCTTGATGTCTCCATCGGTAATTCGATGGATCTTTCAAACTTTGGCGAAATCTGATGCAGTACACGTAAATCAGAAGCGACACCTGTTAGTTGATCAAGACTTTTTAATAATTCAACGCCAAACCGTCTGGCAAGACCGTCTCTGGGTAAACGCCAGAGATCCTGAACTGTTTTAACCCCTGTTTTTTTAATTTTTTCTATTTTCTTTAATAATAAAACATTGTCTTTTAGCAGGGAATCAATTGGCATATCACCAACAACCGGACGAAGGCTTTTTTCATCTTCAATTATTATTTTATCGCTCATTTCACAAAGCAACTGACTGGCAAGCGGTGTTGGTGATACCGCCATTTGATAACGATGCGACCAGGTGCTGGGAAAACTATTTTCAATCATTGAAAGCATCGATTCAAGACCGGAAAAAAAACGCAAACTCCCTTTAACTTCAAGTAATATTTTATTCGTTGATATAATACTGACATGAGAGGTAAATGTTTGAGCCCAATCGGCGATAAGAGACATTGTTGCGGACTCTTTTTCTCGATCACGATGAAAAATTTTTAACTCAGGACATAATGCATAGGCTGCATTTAGCGGCATATTTTTTGTTACACCGTATTCACGGGCAACATCACACACTGTATGTATGAATACTCCCCTACCTTGCTCACTAACAACTGCCTGGGGTTGTATCACCTGCTGTCCACTTACTGAATCAGTAACCACTTCAAGGGGGAAATCAGGAAAAAATAAACACAACCATAATGTCTGATGCTTTTTTCTTTGCTCAACCTTTTTTTTCGGCTCAATTTGTTTCAACTCAGTCAGGTTATTAGCTGACTTTGAAATATTTTCTGTGGATTCTAATGAAAACCCAGGTGGTAGCGGCAAAGCTAATGCGATTCTACGGTTAGGCATATTTCTTCCTCAAGTAACGAGTAACTACAAAATCGGAAGATCTAGCAAAATGCTTTGCCCCCGACTAGCACCCCGCGCTTTTAATAATGTGACCTGCAATTGATGATTAATGATAGAAAGTGAAATACGCAAAGCTGCCGGTGATGACACCACTTGATAATCACGAAATACAAAACCTAAACTGCCACCCTCTTCTGCCGCAAGCTGTAAGCGACGCATAGCTTTATCATTTATTTTTTGAGGCCAGCTCATCGCAATACCACAACTTTTATTACGCAGTATTTTTTCCATAGCCCATAACGATTCGGCTTTACTTTCCTCCTTAGGAATAACAACAAGATGTTCAATATCAACCCCCGCATAAACCAAGGCCGGTGCATAAGGAACAAATGGTGGCGAAATCCAAGCAACCCATTTTGGGTGCTGACTCATCGCAACTATTACGGGCAATAACAACTGCAATTCACCAATACCCCAGCGAGGTAACAACACTTCAATCAGCGCATTAGTTGGCCAGCCATGTGTGGGTAAAATATTATCCAATGCATCAAAACCTGTGGGTAGGCCTTGAGGATATTTTTTAATCGACTCACCACCACACCAGATTCCCGGGTTATTCTGCAATAGACTTTTTAATGCTTTATCCACATCAGATACCAATACCGAGACGGTAAAAAACAATAACACTCAACAACTTGACTCCCATCCTATTTTTTCTACTTGTTTTTCTAGTTATTTTTAACAACCAAAGAGCCAGGCAAAAAAGTGGAAATAAAATATTAGTTAACATACAATATTGGCACTGTATATAATAACAGTATAACGAGTATCGGACGAAATTCAATATTTTGAAGTATATTTTGTAATAATAAGAAAATTGGCCAAATTAACTAATAGCGTCGAATATTTCCTACCTCCTTTTTAAAAAGGGAAAAATGGGAAGGAAAGAGAAGAGAAGAGAAAAATGGAGAAATCAATGTCAAAAAAAATCAAAGGTTTTTTTCAAATTACCGGCTGGGATGAAAACCCATTATCAGAAGCTGAGGACGGATCAAAACAATCCCACGCTAATATCACCCAAACATACACTGGCGATATAGAAGGTGAAAGTGAAATAAATTACATCATGTCTTACCGTGCAGATGAAACCGCTGTGTTTGCTGGCTTTGAAATATTAACAGGACATATAAACGGAAAATCAGGCAGCTTCATACTGCAGCACAACGGCATATTTGAATCAGGCGTCGCTAAAAGCCACTTTGTTATCGTTAAAGGTTCCGGGCAAGAAGATTTTGTTAATATTAGTGGCCAGGGTGAGTTCTGTTCCAGCACTAATGGGCAGGCAGATTATAACCTTGATTATAGTATCGCTTAAAATGGAAATGTGATTCAATAAACAAGTGAATAATCAGGAAGATTTGAAATGACCGATAAATACTTTAGCCGTAAAACCTTTACTTTTTTGACTCAACTGGATGAGAACAATAATCGAGACTGGTTTAACGAGAACAAACAAAAATATGAAGATGAAGTCCGTGAACCCGCGCTCAATTTTATTGCCGATATATCCGGTGATTTAGCCAGAATTTCACCTCACTTTAATGCGATACCGAAAAAAATCGGCGGCTCACTCATGCGTGTTTACCGAGATGCTAGATTTGTAAAAGATAAACGTCCCTACAAAACAAATATTGGCATTCAATTTCGCCACGAAATAGGAAAAGACGTTCATGCACCGGGTTTTTATGTTCACATATCTCCGGAAGAATGTTTTATTGGTGTCGGTATATGGCGTCCGGATGGACCAGCCTTAAGAAAAATTCGAGATAGGATTTCAGAAAACAGTAAGAAATGGTTAACCATCACTCAACAAAAAAAATTCAAACATCAGTTTGAACTAGCTGGAGAATCTTTAGTAAATGCGCCAAGAGGATATGCAAAAGATCACCCCATGCTTGAAGATCTTCGGCGAAAAGATCATATCGCGATAACGCCGCTAAAGAAAAATATAGTAACAGGTGACCAGTTTAAAAAAGAAGTATTGAAGTCTTTTCGCGAAGCGAATGATTATATGGAGTTTTTGTGTAAGTCGTTAAATTTAAACTATTAATAAATAACAAATGAAAAAACACAGGTTAACTGTAGCAAAAGTAAACTAGTGCCATTTCGTACAAAATACCGCCTCATCTTATATAAAAAACGGGGCTAAAGATGAACCAGATAAGCTCTATAAGCCAATAACTCTGGCAGCCAAGCCGTCTTTTTTCAAGTCATTCAAAATAGTTTCCATTGATACTTCATCACACTCATAGTCTACAAATACCATGCCCTTACCTTTTAATGCGTGACGGGTATTGGAAACACCATAATGCTGAGAAAGAGCATTATCTATTTCTTCCTGCACCAGACGTTTATGATTTTTTACATAAACCAGCGCATTTGTCATTACCGTCATAACACCACCCTCCATGAATAAATTTTCTAGTAAGCCTATAGTATATGTAGTCGATAATTAGGCTATTTAAAAGGGAATTAATTAAAAAATTGAGTATAAACTGTTAAGCCCATGAAACGATTTACTTAATTTCTGAAATTTCTTTTAAGATCTCTTCCAGGCCAATTTTCTCAAGCAGTGTCATATTTTTTTCTGGAACCAGGTCTACATCCGGGTAAGAATCACGTGCCGCTTCAACACTTGCTTCACGAATTAAATGAAACATAGGGTATATTGATCGATTAGTATAATTCCTCACATCATCCGGCGTAAGGTCGGCAAAACAATAGTCCGGATGAAATGAAGCCATTTGTATTTCACCCACTAAGTCCATCTCTTCAAGAATTGCATCAACCACATCAAGAAACTGATTATAGTCTTCAAAATCACTCAGGCATGAAGCCAAAATAAGTATAGTTGTTTCCAGTTCTTCTGATTTTGCATCACGAATTTTAGCAAGCTCGTTAACAAGGTCATCTACCAGATCATTTTCATTTTCGGCATTTGATATTGCATATCGAATGGTATCTTTTCGAAAAGGTTTGGCAGCAAACGGGCAAAAATTGTGTTTAATAACTATCTTTTCAACCCAGTTTTTTGTCTGGGATATTGCAGTTTCATTTGACTCTCTAATTAAATCGTTATTTTCTTGATTCATATTCTTCTCTAGTTAACATTATTACCGCATCACCAATTTTTATATCGCCATCCATCAACACCCTACAGCATACCCCACCCCGCCAGTTGTCTTTAAGCGCGTTAAACAACCCCGGTTCAGCTTCGTCCATTCGATTACAGGGATCTGTCTCTTGCGTAATTTCAAGAACCATTTCGCCAATGAGGATGACACTTCCGGTTGAATTTTCTAGACTCAAACTTTCCACCAGCAAATTGGCACGTCTGGTTTTCCAGTCCAAAGGTTTGCCAATTATTTCACAAACAAGATCCCAGCTTTGCTTGTTAAGCACAGTGATCTGACGCTTCCCCGGCTTACCTCTAAAATCACGGTTAACGCCAAATTCACACGAGACATGTGCCGTCTCAAGTTGTTGCATTGGGTCTCGCCGCCCCGCTCTAATGGCAATATTTAATAATTTGCTCACTTTTTTATAAACCTACCGTAAAAATCTATCAATAACTCTGTCCGCCTTTCCCCATACCCATTCTAGAAATCGATAATATATTGGACGGCGTTGCCAGTTATACATATCGTAATGCTCACTATTCCTAAAATCTTCTTCAAACATTTTTACAACATCGTTAACAAAAACTGAA
>JAOTSL010000014.1 GCA_029864945.1 Gammaproteobacteria bacterium | reverse complement strand
ACTTGCAGTCCATTGGATGATGCTTTCCGATTGAGCGGGAAGGTAACCGATATTGATTTCTTTTGTTGTTTCACCTACAGAAAACTCTTTACCGGAAGGTGTAAGTTTTACGTGTTTGAAATCTGTATTGCTTGTGTTTGTAATATGTATCGATAAAGTAACTTCGTTGAAGGCGCCAGCATTTGTATAAACAGCCACACTATGATGCAGTTGAATTGATTCAGACGCCGACAATGTGCCAGTAAAAAGCAGAGTTAATGATATAAATCTAACTATGAGTGAGCTTATATAATTATTCAAAATAACTCCTTACTTTATCGGTTAACATATTTCATTCAAATGAAGTGAATGAGATAAAAGGAAAAGAAGAAAATTCTTTTCCTTTTATCGTGTTTCTAAAATTTATGGATATGTTGTTGAAACGCCCATATCTATATGGCCATTGACTGTAGTTGCATCGTTAAGTACGTAATCCACTGTTGCTGTAGATGGTGCTCCTATCGATGATTCTGCAGTGGTGCCTAGAGCACCTGACAGAGTGCTGGTTCCGCTACCTACTCTTGTAGGAGGTGCCCCAAATTCCGTAGAAGTAATATTAAGTGCCATAGTTCCAATGAAATTACCAGTCGTGTCATACTTCATCGAATTTGAATCTGCTGACCAAGTTTCTACGCTGTTTACATTTGCGACGATACTTGCTGTAACATCTGTGGTAGTGAAATCAACAGTTAAACTGGTTGCTGTTGTATCCAATGTGCCTGTGTCTTGAGTGTACGCAGTTGTTATATAATTAGCGCTACCGCTCATTGGAAGCACAATAGTCGGTTCAGTTGGTGTTGTATCTACAGGTGTAGTATCTACAGCTATAGTATCTACAGGTGTAGTATCTACAGCTATAGTATCAACTGGGGTCGTCGGTGTTAAAGCGGCAATGCTTTCATCCTTTAGAAGTGCTGTAAAAGCATCGATAGGCAAAGTGGTAAGCTCAATTAAATTACCATTTTTGTTGCTGGTTTCTATCGGAAGAGTAACCGCAACTTCATTTATTGCTAATGAATTAGTAGTGCTATTGTTTGAAGCACCCTGTAATGAACCTGCGTCATTAGAAGCCATGTTTACTGTTGACTGCTTTGATTTAGAAAATAATAAATCACCAGGCATTGAATCCAAATATGAAGGTTGGATAGCCGCATCCGGCATAAAACCAAAATCACCAGGTGACACATTTAACTGGCCACCGTCATTAGTTAAAACTACGCCACCTTGCATAACGCCAACGTATAAACCGTTGTCTTGATTGGTGCAGTTGTTGTCACATAAGCGCGCGCTGAAATCAGTACCTCGAATACCAATTGTACCAACCACTGTTTTAACGGCGTAAGAGCTTTTTTTAGCCTTACCCATTTTTCCTGTGATTGAACGAAAACCACCTTTCACAAGACTGTAAACACTCTTGTCAGTATCTACATTATGTTTGTATTGGTAATCGCTAATTTTGAATTGGCTGTCAGGGCGAATTGCGAGCAAGGTTCCGTCGGCCATTTTAATTTGAGCCTGACCTTTGCTAGAGGTGATGATGATATCGCCTGAATTGATTTCAGAACCTCGTTTAATATAAAACTTATCGCCGTTGGCATTTTGTACTTGAACTTTACCGATAACAAAAATCGCTTTGCCATCATCAGCAATAACAGAGAGTGGTATTAATAGCATTAAGCTAATAAGTAACCGTGAAATAATTCTATTTGTATAAAACATAATATTCTCCTCACGTCGCCAACTGACGACTTACGAGTAACATAAGTTGCATTTTACCGTACTCATATAAAGCAATAGGTGATCGAGTTCGCATAACGCGGAATTCAGGGCTAAGTGTCCATTTTTTATGGATTTTTAAATTCAGTTTTGTGGAAAATGAGACAGTTTTATCCGTTCTTTGAGTTGAAATCACTTGGTTATTGGTAAAGCTGGCGAAGTCTCTATCATAATCGCTATAGGTATAACTTAAGTTAGTTGAGAGGTTCATTTTTCGATTTTGACTACCGAACTGGATGCCCAATAACACAGTCGCATATTTTCGACCGTACTGCGATGTAGCTAACAGCGGTCTTTCTTTACCAGCAAGTAAAGAAAAGGAAGTAGTGACTGATTCTTTTTCTTTTGTAGTAGCAAAATGATGAAGTTGAAGGCCACCATTTACAGTGCGATAGTCCGCAATTTTATATTTTTCGTGGTGTTTGACCTGTGCGCCTCGAATAGTGCCGCGTATAGCAAAGTGATCAGATATTTTTTGATAATGAGATGCAGAGGTTGCTAGTTGTTTACTGTTTAGTTTTTTATTAACCTCAATATGTTGGTAATCAATGCCTGCATATTGGTTGTTTGTTTTTGTTCGATGACTAACGCCAAGACTCGCTGCAGCACCATTAGTATTAACAAACAGTGCGTCGGCATATTCATACTTAAATATTTGGGCATTTGAATGAATTTGGTAGCGGCGATTGATTAAATAATTGTAAGAACCTGAAAGAGTGTATCTTGAGATACTTGATGATTGGGAGACACTTTCATCGCTCAACTTTATTGAGCCGAATATGTCGTTGTCGGTTGCGTTATTCGCATTGCTATCTATTCCTAGCCCCAATGTAAGCATTAGGTTAGTAGATTGCTTTGCTGCTTTTTTCTTATCTTCGATAGTTTGTAAATAAGTTTTGCTAGCTTCGCGTAGATCTTCTTTATTACTGCTGCGAATAATTAAACTAAATTCTCTGCTGGCTTGCTCAAACTCGCCTGCTTCAAGATAGGCTTTTCCTAAAAGAAAACGCGCATTGTGAAAATCGGGAGTGCTAAGAGAGACTCGTTCAAGTGCAAAGATAGCTAAGTTCGGTTTTTTTAATGCTAAAGATGTTTTGCCTAGCAAATAGTCATACGCAGGTATCCCTGCATTTTCATCCATGTGAGATTCCAAGAGCTGCATGGCCTGTAGGTTTTGATTATTTGATATAAGCTGATTTGCTTCGTTCAAAATATCAATTTCATTAGCAATAGCGATGTTTACACTATTTATAATAAAAACAGTAAAACAAGCGGTTAGCAATTTTGTCGGCTGTACTTTAATTGGATGTCCCTCACCGTGTTTACATTGTTGTAACAATATACAGGAGTATTAAACTATTTCTATCGTGAATAATGTTGACTGGATCACAATAGAAACAAATCGAATTAAGTCCCGTTTTTTTTGTAATTATATTTAAGAGAATTGTATTTTGGTCGCTACCTAAAATATTAGAATACAAAAACCGAGGTTTGAGCATCTTCTAATCAGAATTTAGTGTTAGTTATCAATGGTATTGCTTAGTTTTATGGTGGTTAGTACTGGTGTATTTTCAATGGTTATTTAATTCTGAAACGTGATGTAATTTTTGGTTCCTTATATCTAGAATCAATAAATATATAGTGTATTTAAAAGTAATGTTTAATCGAAAACGTATTTATCAGGCTATGTAGCGTTGCGGTAGGGCTGCATATATTTGTTTATGTTTGGGAACGAAAAAAGGCAACATTTACATGAGACTAAGTATTTTATCACCTGTGGGATTACTACTTTCTACATTGTTAATTTCAAACGTTGTAGTTGCACAGTCTGGTTCAGCGGTGCATTGGGGATACACTGGTCATGCAGGGCCGGAAAACTGGGCTGAGTTAAATAGCGACTTTGAACTCTGCGGTGATGGCAGGGAGCAATCGCCAGTCAATATTACAAATGACGTACCGTTAGGTGAAGAAAAAATCGAATTTCATTATACGACCAATGTATCGGAAGTGCTTAATAATGGCCATACCATACAGGCCAATGTGAAAGACGGTAGCTACATTAAAGTGGGTGGGAAACGCTTTGAGTTATTGCAATTTCACTTTCATTCACCTAGTGAGAATACATTGGATGACTCACCGTACGCGATGGAAATGCACTTGGTACATAAAAGCAAACAAGGCAAATTGGCGGTTGTTGGCGTATTTTTAGAAAAAGGTGCGACAAATAAGAGTCTTGCCGATATTTGGAAGTTTATGCCAGCGGAGGCAAATGAAAAAACAACGTTTAATAGAGTTAAAGTTAATCCAGCAAACATATTGCCTTCTCGTCATGGGTACTACAGCTTTGCTGGGTCACTCACCACTCCGCCTTGTAGTGAAGGCGTAAAATGGATGGTGTTAACTAAACCCATTTCAGTTTCAAAAAAGCAAGTAGAAAAATTCCTATCTATAATTGGGGAAAATGCTCGGCCGGTACAAGAGCGGGATGATTTTGGAACAGCTAAGAAAAGTGAACACAAAAATGTTAGCCATGGATCATCTCACTGGGAATATAGTGGTGCGCAGGGGCCAGGTGCGTGGGGAGATATAAAAAATGAGTTTGAATTGTGTGGCAATGGGAAAAACCAATCGCCAATTAATATAGAGAAAACCTCAGCTAAAGTCTTAGATCAAATAAAATTCAGTTACCAAAATACACCAGTAGAAATACTGAATAATGGGCACACTATACAGGCAAATTATTTGCAAGGTAGTTACATGGAAGTGGCTGGGAAAAGATATGAATTGTTGCAGTTTCACTTTCATAGCCCAAGTGAGCATAAAGTAAAAGGTAGCCCTGTTCCGCTTGAGATGCATCTTGTTCATAAAAGTAGAGAAGGTGAGTTAGCTGTTGTAGGTGTTATGTTTGACAGTGGTCGTTCGAATAAGCTGTTATCACCAATATGGAACAATATGCCCGACAAAGCAAATGTAACCAATAGGGCGGGGAGAGGCTATCTCAACGCCACAGACTTCTTACCTGATGACCAGTCATACTATTTTTATAACGGGTCTTTAACAACGCCTCCGTGTAGTGAAGGTGTTAAATGGTTTGTGATGCAAAACACAAGTACGGTTTCATCAAGTCAGGTAAGAAAGTTTGTGAAAGTGATTGGAAAAAATGCACGGCCTGTCCAAAGTGTGAATAGTCGTCATGTACGTAAAGGCGTGTCAGCAGGCGCTGCGGGAAATAATAACCACGTCAATGTTATATCATCACAAAACAATACTGATGATCATAATGGTGGGCATTAATTGGTTTTTTTAGACCTAAGATCGTATTAAATAAAGTTAGTAATTAAATACCACGGAGTGAATTGAAATGAATTGGATGTTAAATCTAAAAGTGAGTTACAAAATATGGCTGTTAAGTGGGATTTCGCTATTCGCACTGATGTCAGTATCAATTTTGTCGTTGGTAGATATAAATTCTATAGAAGGCGAAATTAAAGAGATTGTGGAAAAAGACATGCCGCTCGCAAAGTTGGTAACCAATATAACCGAGCATCAAGTAAAACTGGGTGTTTATTTAGAAAGGGCGCTTAGGCACGGTGAAGTCATGGCCGCAAGTCATAAAGCTCAAGAAGCTTTTAAAGAGACAGAAAAGAAATTTAGTGAAGCCGGCGCGGAAATACTTCGTGAAATAAAGCATGGTGAAGAGCTGTTAGATGAAGAGATTATCTCTGCTAAATCGGAGGAAAATAAAAAACATTTTACCGAGCTTAGGGAAGAATTGACAAAAATAGAACATGAAACTGAAAGTTATGAAAAACATACAGTCCAAATTTTCACTCTCTTCGAGGCTGGTAAAATATCAGAGGCAATTGCTCAAGGTGAGAGTGCGGAACATGAAGAAACCAATTTAATTGAACATATGGAAAGCTTCCTCAAGACAATTGAAGCTATGACTGAAGAGCGAACGTTAAAAGTAGAGCAAGATGCACAAAATGCATTCACCGTAATCAGTATCGTGGCTGTAATTACATTGTTTATTCTTTTATTTCTATCTTACGTTATTGTGCGCCAAATTACCTTACCATTACAGGCTATGTTGGCTGTGTCACTTGAGCTAGCTGAAGGTGACTTAACTCAGAGGTTATCAAATATTAAGTTTGGTAAGGATGAAATTGGAGAAACCGCTGAGGCGTTTAATGGCTTTATCGAACGTATAGACGGAGTAATGCAAGAGGTACAGGTATCTGTAGTTAATATCGGTAGTGCTACCACCCAGGTAAGTGCAACAGCTCAAAGTTTAAGTCAGGGTTCGACGGAGCAGGCAGCGAATATTGAAGAGGTGTCAGCATCACTTGAAGAAATGTCTTCGTCTATAGACCAGAATGCAGATAATTCAAAAGCCACGGATGATATAGCAACTCTCGCCGCTACTGAAGCCTCACAAGGTGGTGATGCGGTAAATGATACGGTTACCGCAATGAAACAAATAGCAGAAAAAATTGTTTTAATTGAAGATATTGCCTATAAAACTAATTTGCTGGCATTAAACGCAGCAATAGAGGCTGCCCGTGCCGGTGAGCATGGTAAAGGCTTCGCTGTTGTTGCGGATGAAGTACGAAAACTAGCTGAACGTAGTCAGTTATCTGCGCAGGAGATAAATGATTTATCCAGATCAAGTGTTGATACCGCTGAGAGGGCTGGGACTGTATTGAATGAATTAGTACCTAACATTCAGAAAACGGCAAATTTAGTTCAGGAAATCTCAGCAGCGACAAGTGAGCAGTCTTCGGGTGTTAGCCAGATTAACATGGCCATACGCCAATTGGACACTGTTTCTCAGACAAATGCAGCGGCATCTGAAGAGTTAGCTGCTACCTCCGAAGAGTTAGGTTCGCAAACTCAAGAGTTGCAGGTGATGGTGGCTTACTTCAAATTAACTGGTGCGGCTTAACAGATAATGCTATTCGATAGTAGCCCGCTATGTATAAGTGATGTGAATGAGTATCTAAAATTGTCACGAAATAACAAGCAGACTAGATTAGTAAGGGGACTCTAGGATTAATTATTTAAAACAAAAAGGTCAATGTATTCGCAAGAAAAAATTGATGAAATGTAATAAATTAAAAGTTTTTGGCTTGTATATATTTTTGATGAATAAGTCCAGGCTGTTATCGTTAGTATACTTCGCGCAGTTTCGTGAAGGACTTTAAAAGTAGCGAATAGTTAGTGGTTGGGGAACGGCCATCAAACTTCAAGGATAAAAAGGTTATGCTCTTGATTAAAAGTAATATAAAAACCCTTCTTGGGTTTGGAGTTTACGGTGCTGTTCAGGCATGGGTACTTCTGTTACTGGGCGACTCGCTTGAGCATCAGGTATTTGCGGCGTGTGCTTTTGTTCTGTCAATGCTAGTTGGTGTTGTCGTGTGCGCTAAAAACGAAGGAGCATTTGGTAGCAAAATAAAAACTAACCGTGAATCAATTGAGTATGAGCTATCTGTAGCAGAATCTACATCAAAAGAATTGGCGCGTAATTCAGTTAATGCACTATTGGCAGATGAAGTTGTTAAGTTGGTAACAAAACAGATTGAAAATAGCCGCGCCCAGTTAGATGAGGCTGTTTCTGAAATGTCAGCGAGGTTTGCAAAAATTGTAGAGCGACTCTCAAGTTCAATGGATGCGGCAAGATCTGTAGCTATGATATCTGGTGAAGAAGATGTCGGTATGAATGCCGTATTCGATAACAGTCAATCACAACTAGAGCTATTGGTGCAACAAATAACAGACAGTATGGAGTCTCGCAGGCAATCACTTGGGCAATTACATGTGCTGGTGGAAGGTACTGGGGACTTGCGAGAAATGGCTCAGTCGGTAGAAAATATTGCATCGCAGACAAATTTACTCGCATTAAATGCAGCAATCGAAGCTGCAAGAGCAGGTGAGTCCGGTCGAGGTTTTGCGGTTGTTGCAGACGAAGTTCGTACGCTTTCACATATGTCGGGCGAAACGGGAAGTAAAATTTCTGTCACGGTTAGTTCGTTTAGTAAGACGGTGGAAGAGACATTAAGCAAAGCAATGACAAATATGGATGAAGACCTTGTTCAGGAAAGCCAGGGTAAAGAAGTGATTAAAGATGTTATGAAAAACCTTCGCTTTATAACCGATGGATTATCATTTTCGACGGATATATTGAGTAAGGAAAGTTCCGGTATTGCTGAAGAGGTTAATGATATTTTAGTTTCAATGCAATTTCAGGATAGGGTTAGTCAAATTCTGGAGCATTCAATTACATCTTTAAATCAGTTTGTTCAATTTCTCAATGATGAAGAGAAAATGCGATTAGAAAACCCTGATCATATTACTGATAAAAACGCCTTTATTAATCAACTGTCCAATAGTTATACGACGGATGAAGAAAGGAATATTCACAACGGAATTAGTGCTGCCAAGACAAGTAATGGCAACCTTGAATTTTTTTAAAATATATAATTATTTATAGAAATAGAGCTCGGAGAAAAAAATGGCTAAGACGATTTTAATTGTGGATGATTCAGCATCTTTAAGACAAGTAATTGCAATTGCGCTCAAGGGCGCAGGATACGAGGTGATTGAAGGGTGTGATGGGCAGGACGGGCTAGATAAATTGTCAGGCCAAAAAGTCAACTTAATAATAAGTGACGTCAATATGCCGAATATGGATGGGTTAACTATGGTGACCAAAATTAAAGAAAATCCAAGCTACAAATTTACGCCGATAATTATGTTAACGACTGAGTCCGGTGCTGATATGAAAGAGCGAGGAAAGGCTGCCGGTGTAAAAGCATGGATGGTAAAGCCATTTAAACCAGATCAAATGCTTGATGCTGTTTCTCAACTTATTGCCCCATAAATTGCCAGTGGTGAAATTATGATTTCAGTGATTAAAGAAGATGAAAATTCGATTGATATTGCGCTTGACGGGGATTTAACAATTTATGTAGCCGATAAATTCAATCAGGAAATCAGCAGTTATTTAAATAAATACCAATGTATCGATGTTGATTTGTCTAACGTCAGTGAACTGGATACTAGCTGCTATCAGGTTTTATTGAGAGCAAAGTTATTGAGCAATAAGAATAAGAAAGAATTCAATATTGGTAGTCTTAGTGAAAAAACTCAAGACGTATTCGAGTTGTATAATCTTAATAACGTGTTTAATCATACAGATTCCAGTACCCAATAAAAAGGCATTATTTTAATGAGCAATCCACAGGAAACCTTTCAGCTAGAATGTAATGATCTTTTGACAGATATGGAAGAAGCATTACTTATACTTGAATCTAACCCCGAAGACGTAGACCAGATAAATGCGATATTCAGGGCTATGCATACGATCAAAGGTACTTCCGGCGTATTCGGATATGATGACATAGTCAGTTTTACTCATGTTGCAGAAAGCGTATTAGATAAAGTCAGAGCAAATGAAATTAATATTACAGGTGATCTTGTAGCGCTGTTATTGGAAAGCATGGATCATACTAAAGTACTGATTGATTTGGCTATGAATGAGCAGGAGATGGTGGCTGAGGATAAGGTTAGGGAAAATGAATTATTAGCTCAGTTAAACACATTTTTAGGTGTGGTTGCCGAGACACAGGTTGAATCAAGTTCAAATGTTATCGAGAGTGTAAGTGAGTCTGTGGCTGATGATACCGTTGAGTCTAACTATTGGCATATTTCGTTGAGATTTGATAAAGATGTTTTAGAACACGGCATGGATCCACTTTCATTTTTCAGCTATTTAAAAAAAATGGGCGATATTGTCAAACTGATAACCATTTATGATGAGTTAGTATTGGATGAAAAATTTAACCCTGAAAGTAATTATTTGGGATTCGAAATAGTTTATGACACAGATGTAGATAAGCAAAAAATAGAACAATCTTTTGAGTTCGTGAAAGAGATGTGTCTTCTATATATATTGCCACCTCGGGCTTCAATTACACATTACGCTGAATTAATAAATTCGTTACCTGAGGAAAATATGAGGCTGGGTGAAATACTAGTAGCTAGTGGGGCGATATCAGAAGCCGAATTAGGAAATGCGCTAAATAGCCAGGTTGAAACACCGGATGAGTCTTCAAAACCCACTCTTATAGGTGAAGTGCTAGTAGAAAACAAGGCGGTACATCCTGAAGTTGTAGAAGCAGCCCTGAATAAACAAACCGAGACTCAAAGTGTTGTTAAGCCACAAACTATTTTACGTGTCGATGCAGAAAAACTCGATGCATTGATTAATCTGGTTGGTGAGCTCGTCATTGCTGGTGCAACGACAAATATGGTGGCGACACGTTTGGGTGATGAGCAGTTAATTGAATCGATGTCTGGTATGAGCCGTCTGGTTGAGAATATTCGTGATAATGCATTGAATTTACGCATGGTACAAGTGGGTGAAACGTTTAACCGCTTTAAGCGAGTTGTAAGAGATGTGAGCCGAGAGCTTGGAAAAGACATTAAGTTAACCATTAAAGGCGCGGAAACCGAGCTAGATAAAACCGTTGTTGAGAAAATCGCTGACCCGCTAATGCATTTGGTGCGTAACGCGATGGATCATGGTATTGAATCTGCTGAAGATAGAGAAAGCAAGGGAAAAGATGCCGTAGGCCATCTGACATTAAATGCCTATCATGATGCGGGTTATATCGTAATTGAAGTAGAAGATGATGGTAAGGGGCTTGATCGGGATAGAATACTAGCTAAAGCACTGGAGAAAAATTTAATTACTGAGTCACAGATAATCACGGACCACGAGGTTTACCGATTAGTGTTTGAAGCTGGTTTTTCTACAGCGGAAACGATTACAAATCTTTCCGGTCGAGGTGTTGGGATGGATGTTGTTAATAAAAATATAGAAGCACTTCGAGGCACTGTTGATATTGACTCAGACCCAGGCCAGGGCTCAAAAGTGAGCATACGTTTGCCACTGACCTTGGCAATTATCGATGGCTTTTTGGTTAAAGTTGGTGATTCCTCATATGTTATTCCACTGGATATGGTGCATGAGTGTATCGATTTATCAAACATGGATAATGATAACACCGCACAAGGTTACATTAATTTACGCGGTGAAGTATTGCCGTTTTTGAACTTACGAGACTACTTCAAAGAAGAGGGAGCTGAGTCTATTCATAAAAGTATTGTGGTTGTGAAGCAGGGTAATCGAAAGGCCGGATTTGTTGTTGATGAATTACTCGGTGAGTTGCAGACCGTGATTAAACCGATGGGTAAGATACTAAAAAGCCTGCGTGGTATTAGTGGAGCAACAATATTAGGTAGTGGTCAGGTCGCTGTTATATTAGATGTACCAAACTTGATTCAGCGTGCAACGCGAGTTTCTCACATTGATACTGGGAATTCGCCTGCTCAGAGTAGCGCAACTTTGCATTAATTTAGATTTTTTATACATAGATTTTAGTAGGGATTTAAAATGTTTACATTATTCGCAAATATGAAGTTGGGTACAAAAGTATTGACTGGATTTATGGTCTCATGCATTTTTGCAATCTCGTTAATTGCGACTATCAGTTACAATATTGCGAATACCGCGCTTGAAGAGGAGGCTTTTAATAAGCTTACAGCAATACGCGAAGTTAAATCCGAAGAGATTGAAAATTATTTTTCTCAGATCCGTTCACAAGTAGAGACGTTTTCTGAAAGTCGAATGATTATTGATGCATTGAAGAGTTTTTCTCGTTCTTTTCAAAATATCCAAGATGAATCTGGAATCGATTACAGTCAACTTGACGCTAACAATAGTCAACTTCGAAATACGTATAAAAAAGAATTTTTACCTCGGCTTAATAAAAATTTAAAAAAACCAGCATCTGTTCGCCAGTTTTTTCCAGCAGATGTTAAAACACAAATTTTACAACATGCTTATATAACAGCTAATTCCAATCCTACTGGCTCAAAACACCTATTGAACAGTGCAAATGTTAAAAGCACATATAATGATCATCATAAAGAATATCATCCACGAATTAGGAATTACCTTGAAAAGTTTGGTTTGTACGACATTTTTCTCATTGATAGCCAGACAGGACATGTTGTTTATAGCGTGTTTAAGGAAGTAGATTATGCGACATCTTTAATGGATGGTCCTTACCGGGATAGTAATTTGGCACGTGTTTTTAAAAAGGCTAAAAATGCTAAAACACCGGGTTTTGTCAGTTTAGAGGATTTTTCACCTTATAAGCCATCGTATAACGCACAATCTTCTTTTATTGCCTCACCTATCTTTGATGGTGAAAATAATATAGGCGTATTGGTATTTCAAATGCCATTAGAAAAAATTAGTAATATCATGACGAGTCACGGGAAGTGGTCCGAAATTGGTCTGGGTGAAAGTGGTGAGACTTATATTGTAGGTAGCGACTTTAAGCTGCGAAGTGAATCACGTTTTATGCTGGAAGACAAAGCCGGTTATTTAGAGATGATGAAAAAGATCGGTACTGCTAGGGAGGTTATAGACGATTTAAAAAGATATGGTAGCGCAATTGGCTTGCAATCGATTAAGACAGATGCGACTAAAGCAGCTGTTGATGGAAAAACAGATACTGTCATGATCGTTGATTATCGTAATGTAAATATTTTGTCATCGTATAAACCATTAAATATAGCTGACATGCAATGGGTGATGATGAGTGAAATCGATTCTGATGAAGCGCATCGAGCTGTTTATGAGCTTCGCAATGATATTGCTATCATTTCAGTTATTGTACTTGCCTTGGTTGCTCTTTTCTCGATTATGTTTTCCCGATATTTTATTACCCGTCCGATGACGATAATGAGGCAGGCCGTTGATGACTTGCGGGATGGTGATGGAGACTTAACATACCGCCTGCCCGAGTTTGCTAAAGACGAAATTGGTTTAACGTCGGATTCCATAAATGGTTTTATCTCGAGAATACAAAATGTACTAGTTGAAGTGAAAAATGGATCTCAAAATATTGCACTGGCTTCTCAGCAAGTCAGTGATACCGCACAAAGTCTTAGTTCTTCAGCAAGTGAACAGGCGTCCAGTGTGGAAGAAACCAGCGCCTCTCTGGAGCAAATGACTGCATCGATTTCACAAAACACGGAAAATGCAGAAGAAACAAATAAAATTGCATCAGCCGCGGCAGTTCAGGCAGAAGAAGGCGGTGCTGCAGTAGTGGAAACAGTTGATGCAATGAAGCAAATAGCGTCAAAAATTGGAGTTATCGAAGATATAGCTTACAAAACTAATTTACTCGCTTTAAATGCGGCGATTGAAGCGGCGCGGGCCGGTGAGCACGGAAAAGGATTTGCGGTGGTTGCTGATGAGGTACGAAAGCTGGCAGAAAGAAGTCAGGTGTCTTCTCAAGAAATAAGTGATCTGGCAAGCAACAGTGTAAAAATTGCCGAGACAGCAGGTTCGTTGATTTCTGAAATTGTACCGGGTATTCAAAGAACAGCCGAGCTCGTTCAGGAAATTAATGCAGCGTCCAATGAGCAGGCTACAGGTGTTCGTCAGGTCAATGAGGCAATGGGGCAGCTTGATTCTGGCGCACAAAATGGTGCCTCATCATCTGAAGAGCTTGCATCAACGGCAGAAGAAATGTTGTCTCAAGTTGCTGAGTTGAGGACGATTGTTGGTTTTTTTAAATTACAGAAAGAAGATGTAGTTATACAAAAAGAGGCCAATAAATCGAAGCCCGCAGTTATACAAAAAACGGTTAATAAGTCGAAGGCCTCAGTTATACAAAAAGAGGTCAATAAACCGCAAGCCGAAGTTGCACGGAAATCGCCCACTAAACCGCATCAATTAAAGCCAGTGGAAACCACTGCAATTTCAGGTGTGGAAATATCAGGGGCAAAAAAAGTGGTAAGCAGTAAGTCTAAGTCTGCTTATGATGGTTCGATAGATGAAGCTGACTTTGTAAAATTTGACTAATTTAAAATACGACACGGTCTTTAATAGGAATACATATGACAGAACAGCAAATTGTTTCACCTGAACATGATCAAGCGGCACATGTTGTTGACCAGGACGATATTAATGAAATGCTTGATCAATCGGCAAAGTACCTGACGTTTAATGTTAATGGTGATGTCTACGGTTCTGAAATTGATTATATTCAGGAAATTATCGAATATGGTGCTATTACTCGTGTGCCGCTTACACCAAAGTACTTGAGAGGTGTGATTAATCTACGGGGTAATGTTGTACCCGTTATTGATTTAGCAATCCGTTTAGGTAAGGAGGCTAGCCAGGTAACCAAACGTACCTGTATTATTATTGTGGAAATGAAGTCTATCGATGATGAAGTGGTTGATATTGGTTTTGTGGTAGATGAGGTAGATGAAGTCTTGGATATTGCTGCTGATAATATTGCCGCTCCGCCTCAATTTGGTTCTGATATCCGCACGGATTTTATTTTAGGAATGGGTAAGCTCTCTGGGAAATTTGTGGTTTTGCTGCAATTGGAAGAGGTGCTTTCAATTGCTGAATTAGCAGATTTAGTTGAGTTGGAAAGTAAAGAAAATTAATGTCGATTATGGTTGTAAATCATGAATATTCAGTCTAAAGAAGTAGTAGCAGAGCCCCCGAGTCTTTCTGATAAAGAGTTTGAATTGTTTCGTGAATTAATTTATAAGCAGGCCGGTATTGCACTGTCGCCGTTGAAAAAAAGCTTGGTAGAAAATCGCCTTTCAAAAAGATTAAAAAATTTGGGGCTGAATTCCTTTCTTGATTATCATAAACAAGTGATGAGCGACCCCAGCAAAGATGAAATGCAAGTGCTGGTGGACTTGTTAACAACAAACGAAACCTATTTTTTTCGCGAGGCTAAACATTTTGACTACTTAAAAGAACATGTTTTAAGTAAGGTTGGTCGTTCTCAGGGGTTTAGTCTCTGGAGTGCGGCTAGTTCAACTGGTGAAGAGCCTTATAGTTTAGCAATGACTTTGGCTGACAGCCTGGGGGTGAAGGGTAATTGGCAGATAATAGCGACGGATATTAATACTGAAGTGTTAAATACTGCTCGCACAGGAAGGTATACCCTGAGTGAAAAAGATGCAATCCCCTCAAAATATTTGCACGATTATTGTCTGAAAGGTATTCGTTCTCAAGAAGGCGCTATACTCATAGATAAGGCATTACGTTCGAGTGTTCGTTATGAGCAACTTAATTTAATGGGAAATTGGGATTCTTATATTAATGCTTTTGATGTTATTTTTATACGAAATGTCATGATATATTTTGATATAGATACTCGTAAAAAATTATTGGATAGAATCGCAGATAAAATAAAGATGGGCGGGTATTTGTTTGTTAGTCATTCAGAAACATTACATAAATTAACGGATAGATTTGAATTGGTTACACCCTCTATTTATACCCGGGTTAGATGATATGAAAAGTGGGATAAAATCTCTGATAAATAAAATAAATTGTTTGATTAAAAATATATTTAAAGTTATAAAAGTTAATCACGTCTGGATCCAGATAACTAAATTACGTATTAGTCGAGTATCTGGAAATAACAATTTTTAATGTGTGAAGGCGACTTATTAAATGAGTGATATCAATAAAAAAATCAAAGTATTGATTGTCGATGATTCAGCCGTTATTCGGCAGGTAATGGCCGACATTATGGCTAACGACAAGGATATAGAAATGGACGCTGCTGCAGATCCAATATTTGCAATGCGCCATATGGAGAAACAATGGCCCGATGTCATTGTACTTGACGTCGAAATGCCACGTATGGATGGCATAACATTTTTGCGAAAAATTATGTCTGAGAGACCAACGCCGGTTGTGATGTGCTCGACACTGACTGCGTCCGGTACAAAAACCACGCTCGAAGCATTGTCGGCAGGTGCGATAGATATAATCACCAAACCTAAAGCAGGTGCTAAAGCCGCACTTATTGAAGAAAATAAATTAATACTTGATACGATAAAATCAGCGGCCAAAGCCAGAAATCTTAAGAAAACACCGGTTGTAATGAAAGATCGTGCGCCGCAATCCAGTAATACAAAGCTGACAGCGGATGCGATTATAAGTAAAGGCTCACGTCCTGTATCACAGTTAACCGATAAGATTATTGCTATAGGCACCTCAACAGGCGGTACCCAGGCGCTTGAAATTGTTCTCACAGAATTACCTGCAAACTGTCCAGGTATTGTAGTGGTACAACACATGCCAGAAAAATTCACTAAAGCTTTTGCTGAGAGACTAAACAGCGTTTGTTCAGTTAGTGTTTGCGAGGCCGAAAATGGACAACGGATTATGAGAGGCCAGGTAATTATAGCCCCAGGTGGTAAACACATGACTATCGTACGTCATGGCGCTCAGTATTCGGTAGAGGTAGTTGATGGCCCCTTGGTTAATCGTCATAGGCCTTCAGTTGATGTTTTGTTTCGCTCGGTTGCAAAATTTGCTGGTAAAAATGCACTCGGAATTATTATGACAGGTATGGGTGATGATGGTGCGAGAGGCTTAAAAGAAATCAGAGAAAGTGGTGCTCATACTCTTGGGCAGGATGAAGCAACCTGTATAGTTTACGGTATGCCTAATGAAGCATTTAAACTTGGTGCTGTTGAAAGGCAGGTTCCTCTAGAAAAGATAGCTTCCGAAATTTCGAAATTTTAGAAATGCGATAAAGTATATTGTTTGGGTAATATTAAGGATTACTATATGACGCAGTTAACATCAGATGTAAATAATAGGATTGTGGATAAAGCGCAGGTGAAAAAGTATCTTACATTTCTGTTGGATGAAAAAACTTATGCGGTCAGTATTTTAAAGGTCAAAGAAATTCTTGAGTATGATACGGTTACACCAATTCCTAAAATGCCGGATTTTGTGTTTGGTGCTATCAACTTGCGAGGCAAGGTTGTTCCCGTGGTTGATTTGCGGCAGTGTCTTGAGCAGAAAAAATGTGAGATAGGGAAACGTTCCTGTATTGTTATTATTGAGGTTGCTCACAATGCTGCATCCGCAAATATAGGAATTGTGGTTGATGCTGTGAGTAAAGTAATGGATTTTAATTTTTCAGATATAGAAAAAGCCCCAGCATTAGGGGAGAGTATCGACACTGATTTTATAGAAGCGATGGGAAAAATAGATGATCAGTTTGTTATTATGCTAAACATCGATAAAATAATGACAATGGAGGAAGTTAGTAAGCTTGCCGTATCGTAGATTTGCTATAAGTAAAGGTAAAACTTAAGTATATTCTATTTTTTTTGTATTGTTTGTCGTTTTTTTAATTTTTGTCTGATAAAGCCATCTAATAACGGGTAACCAATCTTTTCTTAGATTGCTGGTGTTCGATTTTGTTGTATCAAAAATACTTAAGCCTGTTGCGGTGCAATCAATATAATGTTTTGACTCTCGAATTGTTGTTATTAGTGGAAGTTTTAATGTATCGAGAAAACTTAACAGGTCACGATAAGCAATGGATCGAAGTCTTGTACGATTGGCTATCACGCAAATTTTCTTATCTTCAAATGTGATGCGATATTTGATTAAAAGTTGATACGCAAAATGTGATGCTGCGTGCGTATCCATAGCAGAGGGTAGCACCGGAATTAAAATGTTATCACAAAGCTCAGCAAGATAACGAAAATCATTTTCATGAAAACCCGCTGCAGTATCAATGATTAAATAATCTAGTCCGTCCGGGACCACAATTCTCTCTTTTATAGCATTAATCCCAATAATTGTTTTCGCATCAAGCGGGCGAATACGCAACCAGTTCAAACTGGACTTTTGTGGGTCGGTATCAGCCAATGCGACACGCATCCCCCAATTAGCATAATATCCCGCTAATTGAGCGCTTATTGTACTTTTTCCACATCCCCCTTTGGGGTTGATGACGAGTATTTTCTGCATACTATAAAGGTGTGAGGAATCCTGTCGATAGATAATGATTATTGCACTTGGTTTTAAAGGGTTAAATACAAGATACATGCCGTATACGGTATCTTTATTGCTCTAAGAAATAATGGACTAATAGATTATTGGTCCATTTTTTGTAATTTAACTTCCTTACGGGCAACTTTACAAATATTTGAGCATTAGGAGTATTTGTAATGTTATATTTTTTGGGGATGTATCATTGAATATACGTAATAATCAAGAAACAGAGCCGGGTACGCGGCACGTAATGACATTAAGAACAGTTGTCGTAATTAATGAAAAAATGAAGCAGATAGTTCGAGGTTCTAACCGGCTTTATGTGATTTCTTTAAATGCAATGTTTGCTTCTCGCGTAACTGCAAAAGGGGTGGGTGGTTTTGTTGAAGTTACTGCGTTGTTACGTGACTTTAGTCAGCGGCTAGAAAAGTTAGTTGTAATTATTACTCAAAAAATTGATTCTTTGATTACTCAGTCAGCTTTGATGGTAAAGAAGCAAAAACACAATAAATTATTGTTTGAAGCTGTTTCACTCTCTAGTGGGGTGTCTGTTCCCAATCATGTTGTATTAAGTAATCACAAGATTTATGACGAAGTTGATATGCTTTCCATTGATTTTTCCCGGCAATTAGTTCTTTGTGAAAAACTAATGCAAATTGGTGACAGTTTAGCGGTGCTAGCCAAAGTGGAAGCGGTTTCTTCTGCTGATGATGGTTCGTTAGCGCCAATTACCACAGACATGACCGAAACTATTAACCATATTAGTGAAAATTTGCTAGCAAGCCAGGCTATTGTTGCGAATTAATTTGTAACGTAAAAAGGATATTATGAAAACATCTCAGATTATATTCGAACGAGGCGATCACAAGTGGATTATGGTTGCCAGAGATCCGGCAAAACCAAATTATTTAATTGATACTAACGAATTTGTGATCCGTTCCGGAAATGAAGCCCTACTTATGGACCCGGGTGGAACGGAGATATTTCCGGCGGTTTTTTCTGCAATATCGCATGTGATGGATCCGACTGAAATTAAGCTATTATTCGCCTCTCATCAGGACCCAGATATTATTTCATCACTGGCTTTGTGGATTGACTTTCAGCCTGAAATTGTCTGTCATCTGAGCTGGTTGTGGAGCAGTTTCGTTCCGCATTTTGGCGGTACTAATGAAACCTTTGCGATGATTCCGGATGTAGGTAAAAAATTCCGGATGAATAATATAGAGCTGGAGTGTGTGCCTGCACATTATTTACACTCTTCAGGTAATTTTCATTTATATGACAAGCAGGCGAAAATCTTGTTTTCCGGTGATATTGGTGCGGCGTTATTGCCTGCGGATGAAACGAATTTTGTCGTCACTGATTTTGATAAGCACATTGAGTTAGCTCGCGGCTTCCATCAACGTTGGATGGGCTCAAACGAGGCAAAAAATGAATGGTGCGAACGTGTTAGTAATATGGATATTGATATGATGTGCCCGCAACACGGAGCGATTTATCAGGGAGCAGATGTGGAGCGTTTTATTAATTGGTTTGCTGATTTACCAGTAGGCATATTAAATCAAAACTGAATTATTTGGGTATGGGAAGGTGACTTTGATGTTCATGATGGTTTTACCGAAGGAATTTTTATACAATCATTGGACCACGCATAATAATGCATAGCATCGGCTATAGAAGCTTGCTCATATTGAGATTGTTGTAATCGCTGGATTACCTAGTCGAGAGAATGCTTGGAAAAGCCTATTAACGTAGCACAGTTAATGCATTCATTTTATGCTGTCGTTCAATAACACATAGATTTCGGAAAAATAGAAACCATGACAAATGAAATGAAAACAATTTTATTGATAGATGATGATCGTCAGCTTAGAGAATACATGGTTGAGCTGCTAACCATGAATGACTATCAAGTCATTGAGGCTGAGAATGGTGATGTAGGGCTGGAGCAATTTCTAAAATATCAGCCAGATCTCGTTATAACGGATATTGTAATGCCGGTCGTTGAAGGTATTGAGTTTATATTAACCGCTAGAGCAAAAGATCCTTCAACGCCGTTTATCGCTATATCCGGTGGAAATTTAGGCAATGCTAATTCATATTTAAACATGGCAAAAAAACTCGGGGTTAACGCGACCCTGGCTAAGCCTTTTTCTGCCGATGATATGCTAAAAACAATAGATGATTTATTGATTCAATAAATAGATGCTGTTGATAGAAAATGCAGAGCTTAACTGGCAAGGTAGTGTGCCAGTTAATAAAATGTTTGATGATCCGTATTTTTCACTGGAAAGTGGAGAAGCTGAATCAAAGTATGTTTTTTTGCGGCATAATAATTTACCCGAAGCTTTTTTAAACAAGCATTCGTTTGCGATTGGTGAAACAGGATTTGGCACTGGGCTTAATTTTTTTGTTACAGCTCAAAGCTGGATGGCTCACCGACTGTCTTACCCATTGTCTAATGGAAAAGTGTCTAATGGAAAAGTATCCAATGGAAAAGTATCCAATGGAAAAGTATCCAATGGAAAAGTATCCAATGGAAAGGTGCCTAATGGAAAGGCTGCAAAATTAATTGACTCCCACCTGTATTACTATTCTGTTGAAAAGTACCCAATTAGTAAAACAGAACTTTTAGATATACATAAAAAATGGCCTCAATTTTATGATTTGTCTACTACGTTAATGTCACAGTACCCAGGAAATTGCCCAGGGTTTCATCGTTTGCATTTCGCAGAACAAAATATAACACTGGTTTTGATGGTGGGTGATGTTTGTGACATGTTGGGCAAGCTGCAATCAAATATGGACGCCTGGTTTCTTGATGGGTTTTCACCATCAAAAAACCCGGACATGTGGTCTGAAAACGTTTTTAATAAAATTGCTCGCCTGAGTAATTCAGGTGCAACATTCGCAACATTTACAGCAGCAGGTTTTGTACGACGGAATCTTCAGTCTGTTGGTTTTACAGTTAATAAATCACCTGGGTTTGGAAAAAAACGGGAAATGATATCAGGGATGCTTGTTAATTCTACAAAGGGAGAATGTACTTCACCTTGGTACTCTCTTGCTAAAGTAAAGTCTAATCGTTCTCGTTATAAGCAGAAGGCACCCGTTGTTATTATTGGGGGTGGTGTTGCTGGTTTGAGCTGCGCACTGTCATTAGCCGAAAAAAATATAAAATCAATATTAATTGAATCCGGTGAAACATTTGGTGTAGGTGCTTCAGGTAACCCTGCTGGTATTGTGTTGCCACGTATTAACGCTAATATGGATTTGGTTTCGCAGTTTTATATCAGTTGTTTTGAGACAGCGACTTATCACTACAATGAACTAAAAAATAAGTTTCCTGAGCTTCAATGGTTTCAAAATGGTGTTTTGCAATTTGAATCTGATGAAAGGTTAGCAAAACTTGGGCAGCTTTTGCTACCGTCATCATTAGCTTCTGTTGTGGATTCCAAAACAGCTTCAAAAATAGCGGGTGTTGATCTGGATAAATCTGCGGTTTATTATCCGCAGGCGGGGACGATCAATCCATTTCAGCTTTGTGAAATTTTGGCGGCCGCCGCCGGTAATAATCTTCAAACACTTTTTTCTAATACGGTGCATAGTCTAACAAAAGAAGATAATACATGGG
>JAOTSL010000162.1 GCA_029864945.1 Gammaproteobacteria bacterium | reverse complement strand
TTGAAGCGAAAACTCATGGGGCCGAATCAGAATTTCTTATCATGTGAGGCGAATAGTGGTTCTATTTAACGAACATGATAAGAAATTCTGATCGGTATCCATGAGTTTGCAGCCAAACAGTGTTAAGCCCGACAGTCTCCTAGATGAAATATGCGCTCAGGCTGGCGTAAATACCGTGTTAGATGTGCTTAAAATGGCTGATTAGCGTATTTTTTCTCTGGAAATGACGTTATTTTATCGAATAGACGAGTTTTGTGAACGGGTTAACGGAACATTTTTCTAAAAAGCGGATACTCTAATCATCGAGAAGTTCTTTTTAATCAAGTAACCGGACGGAGATAAGATGATGAAGAATCCAAAGCCCCAATTAGCTATTGATCCCTCTTTAGTTCTTTTTCTAATTGTAATAATCGCTGTTGGTTTTACTGTGCTGGCTCAAAAATTTGTACCTGCATAATTGATTATAGGATGTATTAGTGCATTTTCTGTTTTAGGTAGAGTTAGGTCTATGCGCTGAACCGTTACACTTCTTTTTTATACTCTTGAAGATTCTACTTTTGAAAGTTCTGTTCTTGAAAGCTCTGTTCTTGGAAATTCTTCTGGGGAAAATGGTACGATAAATTCTCCTATTGAAAAGAGAAAGCAGTCTAAAATGAAAATCACCCAGCCTTGTGTTGAAGGGCGCTTGATTAAACGATACAAACGATTCCTCGCAGACATTGAGTTACTCGATGGCCGAATAATCACCGCTCATACCCCTAATACCGGATCGATGAAAGGTTGTGCTGACCCCGGAAGTCGAGTCTGGGTTTATGACACGCAAAATCCTGCACGAAAATATATTTACTCCTGGGATCTTGTCGAAGATGCCGAAGGCCATCTGGTAGGTATACATACCGGCCGCCCAAATTACCTTGTACGCGAAGCAATTGAATCAGGTGTTATTACTGAGCTTCAAGGTTACAAGTGTATCAAGCTCGAAGCAAAATACTTTGATACTGGAACGAGGTTTGATCTCTTGCTAACGGGGCACGAAACTGAAAATGACTGCTTTGTTGAAGTGAAAAATGTAACCGCTAAACGTTCAGCTCACGTCGCAATTTTCCCTGACGCCGTTACCAAGCGAGGACAAAAACATCTTGTAATGTTAGAAGACGCAGTAACTAGGGGGTATCGCGCGGCCATGGTTTATTGTATTCAGCGTGATGATGTGACAAGTTTTTCTCCTGCCTTTGAAATAGATCCCGATTATGCTAACGCACTGATTCATGCAAGTGAAAATGGGGTGGAGGCATATGCTTATAAATCAAAAATTTCGCCGGAAGAAGTTACATTGATGAAAACCGTTGAAGTAAAGTATTAAATATTTGTTGGTGGTGTTTTAGTAGAAATAGCTGTTGCGCTTATGAGTTGAGTCTGTAGTGGTCCAGGGAATAATAAACTCCATTAAACTGATTCCATTAAATTAGTGGAAACATTTTGTCTGGGTTCAAAATTCCTTTCGGATCAAACATCGTTTTTATTTGACGCATATATCCCAGTGAATTGGGTGTGATTTCACGGTCAACAAAATCACGCTTTTCAATTCCTACGCCATGCTCTCCAGACAAAGTGCCGTTCAGGTCTATTACCAGTGAAAAAACCTTATCCAGGCATTCTTCTGCGCGTTTCATTTCCTCTTTGTCATCAGGGTTGACGAGAAGATTAACGTGAATATTTCCATTACCAGCGTGACCAAAATTGACAATTTTGACATCGTATTTCGCGCTTAATTTCTCCAGTCCGTTTATTAAGTCAGGAATATGAGAGACTGGTACGACTACATCTTCGTTGATTTTTTTCGGCGCGACATTACGCAAAGCGGGGGACAATGCCTTGCGCGTTGCCCATAAGGCATCAATTTCTTTTTTTGTTTTCGCCTCTTTAAATTCAAGCAAACCGCTATTGCTTGCCGCATTTTGAATGGCCAAAACTCCTTCGTCTAAAGCGGATAGTGGTCCGTCAATTTCTATCATTAGCATTGCGCCGGCGTTGTCGGGTAAGTCTGCGTCAGAATAAGCTTTCACCATTTTAATGGCGTTTCCGTCGATAAATTCCAATGCACAAGGCGTAAATGGCTGAGCCATGATCGCGGAAACGGCGATGGCAGCGCTATTGATATCTTTGTAAGTGCTTTGCAATACACGTTTTGATTCTGCCAGTGGCGTTAGTTTTAGTGTGGCCTCGGTGATGATGGCTAAAGTGCCTTCTGAGCCAACTATTAATCGAGTTAAATCAAAACCGACGACACCTTTAGTGGTGTAAGTGCCGACGATTAATTCTTTACCTTCACCGGTAACGGCGGTCAGGCCAAGGATGTTTTCTCTTGGTGTGCCGTATTTTACCGCGCGAGGGCCTGCTGAATTGTATGCGAGGTTGCCACCGATTGTGCAAAACGCGGCGCTAGTCGGATCGGGAGGCCAGAAAAAACCGTGTTCTGCTGCTGCATCTTGCAGTGCTTGATTGGTTACGCCCGGCTGAACAACCGCAACGCGATTGTCAGAATCGATTTTGATTATTTTGTTCATGCGCTCAAGGGATAGAACAATGCCTGCTTGCAAGGGAACTGTCGCACCTGTGGTGCCCGTGCCTCGGCCCCGTGCAACAATAGGAATTTCATACTGATTGCAAAGTTCGACCAGTTTTTTTATTTGCTGGTGGCTTGTCGCAAAAACAACAGCATCAGGCTGAGCGTGTTTGCGGCTGTTATCGTAGCCGTAGGTCCAGCATTCGGCTTTATCTGTTAGTATATTTTCACGTTCGAAAATATCAACAAGGCTAGTGTGGAATGCACCGGGTAATGTACTACTCGTCATTGGTAAGTATTATTGCTGGTTGAATCACGTAAGACTTCATTGTTATGTCATCTTCTTTTATTAGTTTTTCTTCTTCTAGTTTTGATGCTTGTGTTGTTGTGAGGTTATTTGTGCGTGACTTATGCTCATCGGCGGCCAAGCTTCGGGACAACTTACCCTTATATGCTTCATAAAGAGGAGTGACATTTCCAATACCATCCATTTGCTTAATGATACCAATAATTTCGTTTGCTTCTTTATCGTTAACAATTCCCATTAAGTAAACATGGTTGTTGGAGGTGATTACTTTTGTTCGGGATAGTAGGCCCTTTTTGGCAAGAATTCTTGTTTTGACTTTACTGGTAATCCACGCATCATTTGAGCGATCATCCATTGAAAGAACTTCGCGAACTTCTATTTTGTTAATAACCTCCTTTACTGGACGCATGCGCATAACTTTGTCATAAATGGCTTGTTTATATTCTTCTTTTGGCGTCTCGCCAGTTAATAAAACGATAGCATTAATGCTGGTTACAGAAACGTGAACTTTTTTGCCGAAGGTTTCGCTAGCATATATAAAATCGGAGGCTTGCATTTCTATCGCCTGATCTTCGACCATTTTCCCTGTTGAGCGACGATCCGTTACGATTGATGCTCCGGCACCGGCTGTAGCCCCTATTAGAATAATAGGTGAGCATGCGATCAGGTTGTAACATAAAGTAATTGCGCTGAGTACTATTGCTATTTTTTTCATACGTTGTATTCCAAATGTTTGAATGCTCTGAATAGTTGCTACTCGAAGGCATGCTTTAGCCAAGTGATGTCGTCGTTCAGTATTGATATTATATCAAAGCGGCAGGCTTTTTTAGTGTGTTTTGTGTTCTTTTGCAGAAAGGTTTGTGCTGTGCGAATGATTTTTTGCTGTTTGCTGCGAGTGACTGTCTCATAGGGTTGTCCGAAAAGGGCGCTTTTTCTGTATTTTACTTCCACGAAAATAAGGACTTGGTTATCCAGAGCAATTAGATCGATCTCCCCTGTTTTTGCGCTAAAATTTCTATCAATAATTGTCAGCCCATGCTGTATTAAATAATTTGCGGCAAGGTTTTCGGCTGATTTTCCAATATCGCTGGTTGTCTTTTTGCCAAAGAGCATCGTTAAGCCTAATGTTTTATATGAGTTGCATTATCGTTATATGTTGGGCTGCGTTAATTATTTAATGCAGCGGTAGCTGGTAATAGTGAAGGTTTGCCGCGATTGAATACTGCCCAGCTTAACTTTCGCATAACCTGATTGTATTCATTCATGCGCAATTCTCCCGTTGTGCCCTGTAGTCTTGATTGTTTGTTTGCTCTTAGCCAGTTTAAGTAGTGCAGAATATTGTAGGCATCAGTGCCAAAGGCGTATAAGCGATTAAATTTCCGAGATTCGTTGGGCCAAGTGCGGTAAATTTGTGTTTTATAATTGTCATTTTTCGCCTTGCTCAATGTCCAAGGCATATCCCCGATAATGACGCTATCAAGGTCACGATCTTTTTTGCGATTTATGCGCCCGGAAAAACTGTGTGAAGTAGCATAAATTGGAATTTTAGCGGCGTGGAAAAACTTCAATTGGGGTGGTATTAATCTCGCCTGTTTAGGAAAGGCGGCCATAAAGACAAAGTCGATATCCTGTCTTCTTCGTGCTTCAAACTTTAGTCGGGTTCTTAGTAATTTAGATAAGTCTCGTTGTCGCTGAGTACTTTTGTCTATCGCAAGAAGTGATTTAATAGGGGCAGAAAAGTCATTCTTTTTTGACTGGTAATCTGTTTCTGTCACAGTTTCACCGCCGAGTTTTTCCCATTCGTCTTGAAATGCCTTTGATACACGTTTGCCCCATCTCCCATCAGGAAAGATAATCGCCGCGCGGTTATGCCCGTCTAACCAAGCGCGTTGGGCTATTTGTACGGCCTCGTCTTCAGGAGAGAGTGAAAATTGGTAAAAATTTTTGGAGTAAAAATCAGGGTCATCCAATTGGTTAAGGACAAGCGTTGGAACATTATGGTTGGCATTAAGTGCTATTTCGTTAATTGCTTGTTTTTTTAAAGGGCCGACAACGATATTTGCGCCGTTATCGATAGCTTTTTGGTAAATTGTTAGAATATTGGAGTCTGTTTTACCTGTGTCATAAATACGAACAGTCGGTGTGTTACCTACGTTGATTTGGGCATAATAATTGGCAAGAAAACCATCACGAATGGCGGTTGCCGGGCCGGAGAAATTGCCGGAAAGAGGAAGTAAAAGTGCTATGTTTTCTAGTTTAGGTGGTTCGTCTTCAAGCTGTGGGGCCAGTGACGCGATGAGCAATTGCCTGATTGGATGCTGTGGGTTTTGTTCTTTCCAGGCTTTTAGTTGATCGCCGAGGCGGAACGGGTTTTTTGAATTTTTAACGAGAAGGCTTAAATCAATCCAGGCTCGAACAATTGAATCGGGTTCGGTTTGAACAATATTTTGAAGAATAGTTGAATCAAGCGTCAGCAATCCACGTATAATTGCTTGCTGATTTAGCAGTATTTCGTCTTCTGATGGAATCTCAGACTCTAGTGCAATTCGTTCTAATATGGCGCTTTTAGGATCTGATCCTAATTCATAGGTTGCAATAGACAGTCGAAGAATGTCTGCTTTGCTGGCAAATGATGAGTAGTCTTCAGATTTAACGTAACTGAGCAATTGCTGGCTTTTTTTCGGGTTCCTGGCGTTTATCGCGACTTTAGCGCTCAGGTATGAGTAAAAAGTGGTTTGGTGCGTATTGAGTTCGCTGAGGTTTAGCTCGGAAAGTAGATTGTCTGCAATTTCAAAATGCTTATCTTTTGTCAGTAAATCAATGGCCTTTAGTTGAATATCTTGCCTTTGGGGGCTGCTGGCACGGCTTGCAATAGTCAAATATAACATTGCAGCCTCGGTGAGTTTGCCTTGTTCAATAAGTGCCCCAGGGTCTTCAGCTGATAATTGCCCACCTATACCAAAAGGCGAATTTTGTCCGCCTGGCTTGACATCAACGCTAGAGCAGCTGGCAAGCAACGCCAATAACGTTGCACCGGCGGCTAAAATTACTGAATAACGCTTTATCTTCATCAATTCAATTTACCGAAGTTTATGTGTGTATGTTAATTGTATCACTGACGGACATGATATTTTATATCTCATATGATGTCGCTTACAATGTACGAAATAGTACCGAGAAAATAGTACAGAGAAAATGAGTCTTTTTAATAACTATCAGATCATTACTCATCACAACAAGTTCATATGCCGGTGTGTTTACCCGTGATTTAAATCAAACAGGAGTATTTTGTGTCCAAGAGCCCGGGTAAAATTTATGTTGTAGCTACACCGATTGGTAATTTAGGTGACATGACCACCCGCGCCATAGAGGTGCTTAGTAGTGTCGACCTCATTCTTGCAGAAGATACACGTCATAGTATTCCGTTGCTCCGTCACTTTCAGATACAAACTCGATGCCAGGCTTTTCATGAGCACAATGAAATATCTGTTGCGGCATCCGTGTGCGAAAGAGTGAAGCAAGGCGAGTCCGTTGCTATTATCTCAGATGCCGGCGTGCCTCTGATTAGTGACCCCGGATTCCCGTTGGTCCGAATGGCTCATGAAAATAAATTGCCTGTAGTGTCAATACCAGGTGCCTGTGCCGCTATCAGTGCAATATCTGTAGCAGGCTTAGCGACGGATCGTTTTACATTTGAAGGTTTTTTACCGGCAAAGTCCGGCGCAAAAAGAAAAGTGCTGGAAACGTTGTTAGATGAATCCCGTACCATGATCTTTTATGAGTCCCCACGACGGGTTATTGATACTCTGAAAATCATGCTTGAATTATTCGGTGAAAATCGTCAGGCGGTCCTTGCTCGTGAATTGACAAAATTATTTGAAACCGTACACAAGGCATCATTGCCAGAGTTGCTCCATTTTGTTGAATCAGACAGTAATCAGGTAAAAGGAGAAATCGTACTTTTACTCGAAGGAATACAAAAAGAAGAAACGGATGAAGATGAAGAGGAGCTAAAACGAATATTGTCGGTTTTATTGGAAGAGCTTTCGGTTAAGCAAGCTGTTTCTATTGCGATGAACTTAAAAAATTTGAAGCGAAACCAAGTGTACCCGATTGCGCTGGAGTTAAAAAAAATCAGTGAAGACTCTGAGTCGCTATAGCCGATTCTTAAAAAAACTGTGGTTAGTTAGCGACTATGATCTTGAGCGGAATTTTCTGCGAACTAAGGGAGTCGGCCATGGAGCCACATATATTACGCGGAGTGCAATAAGGGGGCAATAAATAGCGCAGGGAAGGAATTCATTTTAACTATATTAGGCAATGAAAGTTGCAAATTGTGTTAATCA
>JAOTSL010000161.1 GCA_029864945.1 Gammaproteobacteria bacterium | reverse complement strand
TTTATTACTCAGTAGCTCGGTTACAGTCGCTTTTTAAAAAAGCCGGGCCACACATCCAAAAAAAATCACCTACCTATCAAATGTCGTATCAACTTTTACAAGATTACCTTGATACTATCTTAATTGAAGACCACCCCACTTCATTACCTGAAATAAAAAGTCGTCTCTCCACATTGAGTGATTTTTGTATCTCCTGCCATACCCAAGATAATAAGTTTCGATCCTTGTTTATTGGTACGGAGGGTGTTTTATTTGAATCTAATTTAGCACGCGCAGATTTCAATTATGCCACACGTAATTACCGAGAGGCACATAAGGATTATGAAAAACACTTATTATTAACTCATAATTTGAAAGAAACTGATATTTTAAATGTGCTGTATAGAATTCTGTCTATTTACACTCAAATTCTTAATAAACCAAAAGAAGGAATAGATGCTTTAAATCAAATAGAGAGTAAAAAAATATTTTCAGATAATATTGTAAAATACATTCGTAACTCTAAATATGCGCTATCAGAACTTCATGCAGCTAAATCTAACCAAGAACAAAACATCTCTTTTAACGATCTAAATGGCTATGTTACACAATACCTCGGTAGTAACAATCTGGGGCAAGCCATTATATTTTCCAGCGCAGCCGAAAAAGTTGAACGTCTATGGTTACGCGGCGCTCTGTTTCGGTATCTAAATAATTCACCCAAAGAAAATGAAATGCCTTATATTTTATACTGGCTGGCTCTGTGCGACATTTCATTGGGTTACGGTTATGATTACACTTTTGCAGATTTTTATGTTAAACAATGCATCACACGCTATCCATCACATCCATTTGCAAAATTTTGTTTTAGTGAATATGAAAAATATGTGAAATTTTATTTCACTACACCTGCAGAACCGATATTACCATTTGAGATAAATAACGAATTAAAAAAGCTAAAAAGTCACTTGAAGATAAAGTAAACCTGACATATATTCATCCCATTAGATATTGAACCAATATTATTAATACATGAAAATTGAGTGCATATGAAAAAATTAAAAAATGAAGCAGAACTGTTAAAAGAAGCTATTCTTGAGGGCGTTAAGTATGGCGAAAAACGAGCAGTCGTAGAGTTTGAAGCAACAGACTCAGCTAAAGAAAAAATTGAATATATTTACCGTTTACTTATTCATGATAAAGTCATACAGGCTTTGCCAGAGGATCAGGTGTCTCAAAAATCAATGCGTCATAAGTTGGCAATTTGGTACGCCAAACAGTTACCCAAGGACCACCCTCTGCTAAAATAGTAAACTGTTGGGTAGTTATTTTTATAGCTACTTTTACGGGGCTTTTACAACTATAGATTGCCTATCGTTTAACCATAGTTTAACCATAGTTCAGAGCATTTAAATTCACGCCCTCTTTACGCCCTCCAAAAACACTATTCACCACGAAAGCGTACTATTTCACCCTCACGTCGAATTGTTCCACCCCTAATTGCATTTTTTAATTGCTCGGCACTCTGCACTTCATTTATTGTACTTGCTGGCTGTGCATTTGTTTTAACATTGTTCGCAGGTCGTTTTTCCATTCGAGTCGGCTTTAATCCTTGGCCTCGTGAAATATCATCATCTTTACGTTTTTTTAGTACGAGAATACTCATTCTACGGTTGCTTGGATCTAACGGTTTCTCTTTGTTTAAAAGAAACTTTGACGCCAACCCAACAACTCTGGCAATTTTATCAACTGGAGTGCCTGAGTTAACAAGCTCACGTCTAGCGGCATTTGCTCTTTCACTGGAAAGCTCCCAGTTACTATACCCATCACTGCGAAAATACTGACTGGCATCCGTGTGCCCGGTAATGCTTAGTCGATTTGGCATTTCATTTAAAATAGGTGATATTTCCCGTAGAATTCGTTTGGCGTATTGTTTTAAATCAGCGCTACCAATATCAAACATGGGCCGATTATCCTGATCAATAATTTGTATGTGCAAACCTTCGTCGGTAATATCAATTAATAACTGCTCTTTAAATTCGTTAATTGACGGGGTGTTCTCTATCATATATTCAAGTTCAGCTTTCAAATCCTCGAGCTTTAGCATTTCTTTGTTTTCAAATTCTGCGCTGTAATAATCGAAACTGTTGCTTTCTCGACCGTCTTCTCCATCGCCTTTTGAAACATCAATGTTATCACCAAGGTTGATCATGCTAGTACTGGCGCCACCAGCTGCATTAATTGCACTGGGACTTTGAAAATAACTTGAAATACCCATTAAGGTTTCTTCACTTGATGTAGAAAGCAACCAAAGCAATAGGAAAAAAGCCATCATGGCTGTTACAAAGTCAGCATAAGCTACTTTCCACGAACCACCATGCGCACCGCCATGGCCGCCTTTTTTAATCTTTTTAATTATTATGGGTTGTGCGTTTTCAGCCATAGCGTTTCTGATTACTTACGTTTAACGTAATCTTCAAGCTCCAGAAAGTTAGGACGTTCGCTAGTAAAAATTACCTTGCGACCAAATTCAACCGCAACCTGAGGGCTGTAACCATTTAGAGATGCTAAAAGTGACACTTTAATCACCTCGATAAACTTGGACTCATCAGCTTTAATGTGCCCCATTGCATTCGCAATTGGACCAACGATACCGTAAGACAATAAAATACCGACAAACGTACCAACAAGTGCAGCGCCCACTTTAGCGCCGATGATTTCAGGGCCGTCACTAATAGACGCCATGGTAATTACCACGCCCATTACCGCCGCAACGATACCAAATCCTGGTAAACCATCACCCATTACACCGACGGCAGCACCTGGTACGGCAGCCTCTGCATGATGCGTATCCAGCTCTAAATCCATCAGATTTTCCATTTCCATGGCATTAGCTGCGCCAGTCACCATTAATCTCAAATAGTCTGTCATGAATTCGATGGCATGGTGATTAGCAAGTATTTTGGGATATTTATTAAAAACTTCACTTTCGTCAGGATCTTCGATATGGGCTTCTAACGACATAAGGCCTTCTTTTCGGGCCATCGCAAACAGATCAAATAGCAAAGCTAAAAGATCCATATACATTTCTTTAGTATAAGGTGAGCCTTTAAAAATACCAGGAAAGTCATGACCAATACGCTTGATTACTTTTATCGGATTAGCTAAAACCAAGGCACCAAATGCCCCTCCTGCGATAATCACAAGCTCTGGAGGATGCCATAATGCCACCAAGTTTCCACCGGACATCATGAATCCGCCGAATACGCATATTATTACAATAAAAAAACCAACAATTACGTTCATGTGTGTCCTGCAGGCCTAGGCCTGATACCCCTTTCTTTAAAATGAAAGCTCTTAACAGGACATATCGACGGATAAGAATAAAAACTTAAGGTTTTAAGTAATTGTTAGCATACGCAATTATTTTGGAATTTAGGATCATGGATAATTCTAAAGTTTCGGGGAAAAATGTATAATGTCTTCAATTATTAGTAAATCACACTGTTGAGGTTTTTTTGTTCATGCGAAGCTTGATTATTTGCGTTACATTTTTTATGTCAATTGGCCTCTCGGCTCAAACGAATGCTTTTGAGTATTTGCAGCCGCTACCTGACTCACCCGTTATTCCAGATACTAACCTGCAAAGCAATGCAAAAATTGCACTGGGTAAGCAATTGTTTTTTGATGTGCGCCTATCCGGCAACGGTACCGTTTCCTGCAACTCCTGTCACAATTTAGCTGCTAGTGCAGACGCAGAAGGCAGTGCGCTTAATATGAAAGCACGTGGCATAACCCGCAATACCCCTAGCCTGTGGAATATTGGCCACATGTCTACTTATTACTGGGACGCACGAGCTCCAAGCCTGGAAGCACAGGCAGCAGATCATTTGCTTGACCCTCGTATAATGAATATGTCAAACGAATTAAAACTGGTTAAAAGAATCACCGCCATTTCTGATTATCGTGCAGCATTTAAAGCGGCATTTAAAGATCAGAAAGTGTCCATACAAAACGTTGCTAAAGCAATTGCCACATTTGAGCGAACGCTTAATACCCCAGATAGTCGTTTTGATCTCTATATCAAAGGTGATAAATCTCAGTTATCCAAAGCTGCAAAACGCGGTTTAACGCTATTTAACGACAAGGGTTGTTTATCTTGTCACTTTGGTGTCAATTTCGCGGGACCCGCTCCAGGACCTGCGCTAAAAATGGGAGACGGTTTTTATGAAATGTTTCCCACTTATCGCGGCACGTATTACGAAGAGAAATATCATTTCACTGATGACCTCGGTCGATACCGTGTAACACTAGATCCTGAGCACAAAGTGATGTGGCGAGTATCTTCATTACGAAACATCGTTGACACAGCGCCTTATTTTCACAATGGCGCAGTTAATGACATACGTGAAGCCATTAAAATAATGAGTAAGGTACAATTTAACTTTGATATTACTGACGCAGAAGTAGAAGATATTCTGGCGTTTCTGGAAACATTAACAGGTAAGTATCCTGAGATAACATTACCGCGACTGCCAGAAGAAAAAGGATTGAGCGTAATCGATCAACATTAGAAAAGTTAATTATTAAAAATACACAGAGTGTTTGTTTGATTTTTAATAAAATTTGATCAAGCGGTAGGTATCACCTGTGTAATTAATATAATTTGATAATTAATTAATACAGCATACATGGCAGCTATTGCATAAAACAAATGATAACCCTTAACCACACGGTAGACGGTAAAGTTTTTATGAGAAATTAAAAAAAGCATTCCAAATGCGGTCATCGCAAATTTCACCCAGAAAAATAACATCTCATCTCGGTTCATTAAAAACCGCATGAATGGATTCACTTCCTCACCGCCCTTACTAATAATATTGAGCGTTAATAAAGCGTCGGTAATACAAAGTAATAACGTGAATACATATATATAAGCTAATTTTGGCTCATGGATGTCAACAAACGTATTTTCAACACTGTCTACTTCCCTGCGCTGTTTTTTACGACGACGCTTAAAGCTGGAATAGATAAATGAGTGAATATAGTTATTACGCCGATCCTGGCTATGGCGACTCGTCTGGCATTCAGGAGATTCAGAAGTATATCGGTGATTAATCATAAACATGAGTTTAGTAGGTTCGCCTGCGTTGTTCTATAAGATATGTCGCATATTACAACCGAGCGCGATTAACACTTTATTAACCACGAAAAAACTTATACCAAACAGGGGTTTAACCAATTGATTACATTGAAATAGCTGAAATTATTAAAAGGGTTGAAATTATTAAAAGGATTGAAAGTTTGGAATTTTACTCGTTTTTTTATACATCAGATAATCATCAACAATATTTTGGTGATCAAAAGCAAGTTCAGGCAAATCTTCCACCTCCCACAATTTGAGAAACTTAGCATCATCTGCTGCTTCTGGCTCTCCATCTGCGGTAGCAATAAAAACAACACTTACCGTATGGCCTCTTTTATCCCTTTCAGGAGCTGAGTAGCATCCGAGCAACCTTATTAATGACACATCAAGCGAGGTCTCTTCTTTTGCTTCCCTAACAGCAGCACGTTCAACGGATTCGCCCACATCGACAAATCCGCCAGGTAGTGCCCAGCCAAAAGGCGGGTATTTTCGTTCAATTAACAATATACGGCCCGGCGCCTGGGCCAGTTCGATGATGATATCAACGGTTAATGAGGGTGTTACTGGACGAGTAAAAGTCATTTTTTAATAAATATTCCAACAAGATGATAGTTAACAAACAAATCAAGGGGGGAGCTGACTCGTTACTTTTAGGTAAAACCCTTTTCCTTAAGATAAGCCGCAATTGCTTCCACGGCCACTTCTATTTTTATGACTAAGCCCATTGGGGTCTCTATTGTTGAGTCTTGAACCAGAGTTTCTTCCGAATCTATTGAGTCGCCCTGGGTCACTTTAGGTAAATTTGTTAATACCCCGAGTAAATGCCCATCTATTGATGCGTCAATTGAGTCTGACTTATAAAACACAGGGCTCCCGGATGAGCCTCGTAAAACGGTAGAATCGAGTAAAGACTGTTTTTTGCCCTGATAATTCAAATCGTACCGAGAAGAAATCATGCCCTTACGAAAAGCCGGTAAAAGAGTTGTTCTGTCCCAGCAGTTTTCAGGGTAACCGATGTAAATAGCATCACTGCCAATATTAATGTAAGAAGCAACCGCTGGACTCACCACGCTAAGCTCATTAACTGAATTAAAATATATCGAAACACCTGAGCTTTCAACGTGTTTAACAAAAGGAGCAAAAGGTGTCACTGCAATATTATGACTTTCATCAGGGTGACTAAACCAAAGTTTTGAAAAACTGTCTACATCAAGGGTGTAACCTTTACCGCTAATAGGCGCCCGATTTTGTCCCTGAAGTAATGTAATTCGCCCTTCAGCAGAATCAGAGATGAGGTGCTTAGCAGTTATCAAAAAAGGATATGTATTATCCTTAGTAGCATATTCGTAAATAAATGCAGTTCCATCAGAATATGAACCGTCATTCGAGCGTGTTTCTATTCGAATTGTTGTGTATTGCAACTTCTCCAGCACTGTATTCAACTTAACTTTATCCCAGAATATTCTGTTAACTTATTCTTTTAATTTGCTGCTATCTGGCTTGCGCTTATACGACTACCTATAAAAAACCTAATAATTTTGCCTTGTCCTCAAAGAATACCGTGAGGATAAAATCGATACAAGCATCAAAATTAAAAGCAAACCGATTGTCCAATATCCTAACGCTCCGCTATCAGGAACAACTTTCATCCATGAATTAATGTCCAGGTTGTTATTTGACATATCAGAATCTGTGGTTTGACTCATCAGCGAAAACGTAACCGGGAAATTACCTGATATTCGTGGCTGCAAAGTTACATTGACCGTTTTGGATTGCGAAAAGGATAAATCGCCAATAACACAATAGATCTGCTTATACTCCATTTCACACTTTTCAGCATTTATAATACTGGCGTAGTTTTTAATAGTTTCATTTGACGCAAGAAATGGGAAACTCATATTTATACGAACAGACTTTGCATCCACCGAGGCGCTGTTATTTGTAATAACTAACTCATATTTTATCTGATCTCCTTCATGTATTGTACCGCTATTCAACACGCTGACACTCAAACCCAGTTCCGTAACCAGTTCTGAATCCGACATTTTCATTAAAAATATATCTGACGGATAATAACTTTCTTGATATCTAATGGCTCTAGT
>JAOTSL010000160.1 GCA_029864945.1 Gammaproteobacteria bacterium | reverse complement strand
CAACGACTGATATTTTTCATCATTATTTTCTAGTATGGACAGTACATGTACGATTGCTTCCAGCGTAGAAATCGCTGATTCATTAGGCTCTTTTCTAATGCGATATCTCGAGCTTTTTTCTGGGGTAATTGCTACACGCGGAAGTTCTGTTAAAGCAGGGAAGTCATAAAGCATTTTTCGAGTCTTACGCCAGCTTCCATCCAGGAAAAGTAGCGGCCTTGTCTCTTCTGTTTTTAATTGTTCTAGTGTTTTTGAGTTTTCACCGGGGTATACCAGTATCGGTGTTTGTGATTGAATACTTGTTTGAAACATCTCATTCTGAAATACATGTTGAGAATCAATACTAAGTACTTTATTAAGCCCAAGAATCGCTATTTTCGCTGTGCCAATTGCATGTTTTTTTTCTGCGGGATGTTGCAGTATCCATACTGGCCAATGATTTGCACAACTTTTTAAGTTGTGACAAAAACAAACGGCAAGCGGCCGGTCGCATTGTGAACAGAGTTGGCGCTTCATTAAAATAGAGTCTTTATAATGCTTGATTTAGTGCTAATATCTTAACTTAATCGGATGCAGGAGAAAATCATTGATACGCTCATTGTTACTACTTTTTGGTATTGCTTATTTCTCCGTACTCAATGTCCAGGCTTCAGATAATGGAAAGCCAAATAAAAAGCCAAGTGAAAAGTTAAATCAGGTCATGTCCAGTATTGCAAAGGTGATGGTCGATAATTACCCTTTGATAGTATCCAATCAAACGCTCTCATCACATGAGAAAAAAGCGCTTTATTCTGCGACAGTTGAGTTAAAAGGGCTATTTAATCAAGCGAAGCCATTTATTAAACAAAAATCTGATACTTACCAAGTATCCTATGATTTAATTATTTCCCATCTTGAAAAAACCATTGCTGCTTTTAATCAGCGTAATATTATTTATGCGCGTAAGCGGTTACGCTCAATGGGTGCTATATGTTCGTCTTGTCACACGCAAGATACTCAGCTTCGTACTGTTTTTAAAGGTCGTGAAAGATCTGAATTTTCCAGTGATTATGATTATGCAGAATTTAATTATATGACTAGAAATTATGATGATGCAATTATGTATTATGACAAATTTTTGTCTTCAGAAGACTCTAAAACCGAATTGCAAATAATTATGCCATTGCAGCGAATGATGACTATTTATATGCAAATAGATGTGGACCTAACTAAAGCAAGAAATACTCTTTCAAAATATTTGAGCCTGAAACAGCACACTAAAAAAACAAAAAAGCAATTGCAAGGCTGGGTATCAGGTTTAGCCAAATTGCAGGCTGATCATGTGCAAGGGTCTGAAGTAACATCATTTGCCGCACTAAAAAAATACGTAGAACAATATATTGGTGAAACTGATCAATTTCAGGCTGAGTTTTTTTCTACGCCGGAAGATGAGGTGTCGCGTGTGTGGCTAAGGGGTAGGTTGTATCATTATCTCAATAGTAATCCCCCGGCAGAGGAGGTTCCTGCTATTCTTTATTGGTTGTCTATTTGTGATAGGACTCTGGGTTATAGTTTTAATTTTTCTTTCGCAGATTTGTATTTAAAAGATTGTGTTGTCCGATTCCCAAAAGATCCTTTTGCTAAATTGTGTTTTAAGGAATATGAAAACTTTGTCACTATTTCATATTCCGGATCGGCCGGTGTTTTTTTTCCACCTGAAGTAGAGGACGAACTTGTTCTGCTTAAAAATATTTTAAAAGGAGACGTTGAGGGAGAGTAGTTCGATAACCGAACTAGAACTAATGAAAGGAATTTGTAGTAATTATTTTTTAATTTACCTAGTCTAAAATGAGGAGATAAAAATGCGTTATTCAAACGAACTAGTTAATGAGCTAAATCTGTTATTGCATTACAATTCTGAGTCGAATTTGGAAGGCATAAAAGTACATCATACAGCATCTGAATCGCTAATTACCGCAACGCAGCGCCTTCATGAAAAAGGTTTGGTGACTCAGGTTGATGGGGGATATTTAACGGCAATTGGTAGAGAGGCTGTTGGGCATGCAAAATCTTTGTTAATGTTACTCGAAGAGCCTGTGGCTCTGGAGAGCGCACTTTAAAGTCTCTTAATTAATGGTTTGGTCACATAGATCTTCTATTGATTCTTCTCGATTAGTGCTTTAAGGATACCTCCGGAAATAGATTTGGAGTGATGGAGGTACCCTTGGGTTTTTATCTGGACGATATAGAGTCTGGTTATACTAAGCTACTGAAGTAGTAGGTTTGCGGATGAAAATTAATCCCCCTCATCTTCATGATGATGGTCTTCGTTTTCATGAGAAGTTATTGCAAATTCAAGTAAACGATCTTCAACGCTTCGGTTGATTGTATTAATAGTGAACACCCCATCATTGTCTCGTTTACCGATAGGTTGATCGCATAATATTTCCAGTGCCTGATCAATGTGCTTGGCAGTGTATATATGAAACTGGTTGTTTTTTACAGCATCAATAACAGATTTGCAGAGCATAAGCTGGTGTGCGTTTTGGTGCGGTATAATCACAGCCTGGTCACCGGTTAATGTGCGCTTTTGGCAGATTTCAAAAAAACCTTCAATTTTTTCGTTTACTCCACCGATCGGAAGCATGTTTCCGTGCTGATCAATTGCGCCCGTAATCGCGATAGATTGCTTAATAGGTAATTTGCCTATGGCTGACATCAGTGCTACTAGTTCGGCCGCTGAAGCGCTGTCACCATCGACTCCCCCATAAGATTGCTCGAACACAATACTCGCATTAAAGGATAACGGTTTGTTTTGCAAATACCGATCGCCAAAAAAATGTGTCAGTATCAATAGGCCCTTTGTGTGAATATTTCCACCAAGATTGGCTTCATGTTCAATATCAATAATCTTACCATCACCAAGTCTGGCGAGTGCTGTGACACGAGAGGGTTGTCCAAAAGTGAACTCACCAAGGTCGGCAACGGTGAGTGCATTTATCTGCCCAACTGTATTACCCGCTGTTTCAATTATTGTGTTATCACGCAGTATGGATTGATGTGCCTGGTCTTTAAGGCGTGCTGTTCGATAAAGTTGTTGCTCTATCGCCTTATCTATATTATCGGCGGTGACACTATTTTGCTTGTTTTGTGTTGCCCAGTAATCTGCCTCAGTCATTAAGTCTTGTAGTTCGCCAGTATGAGTTGATAGTTTTTCGCTGTCTTCAATCCAGCGAGAGCTTTGTTCAACTACTCGGGCGATTGCTGTTCGATGAAATGGTTTTAATTCATGCCTTTTTATTATGGCTGAAATGAGTTGGGCATATTGCAGCATGGTTTCTTGGTTGCGCGAAACGGTGTCTTCAAAGTCGGCAATTACTTTAAATAGCGCGTTAAACTCTGGGTCTAGTTCGCTAAGTGTAAAATAATCGTGATGGTCTCCCAGTAAAATTATTTTGATATCTAAAGGGATTGCTGCGGGTGTTAATGATGTGCAGCCACCGGATCCTTCTGATGCGGTTTCTATATTTATTTCTCTGCTAGCGAGTGCGCGTTTTAATGCTTCCCAGGAAAATGCTTTATCTAATAATTTATAAGCATCAAGTATCAGGTAGCCACCATTTGCTTTGTGTAATGCGCCTGCTTTGATCATGGTGAAGTCGGAGTTTAAAGTGCCGTATTGATTTATGCTATCGACTGTTCCAATGATATTTTCCAGAGTGGGGTTCACTTCGTAAACAACTGGAGGTTCGGTGATGTCTTTGTTGTCAACAATCAGGTTTAAACAATATTTGGCAAGAATGCTTTTGATTTCTATTGGTTGTTGAAGGCCGTCTGGGGCGGGTTGCTGCGGCAAAAAATTTTCAACATTTTCGATTACATTTTCTTCTATGGCTTTTAAGTGCTCAATAATACTTCCGTGACTTTTGTACATGCGTTTTAAGTCGGATACCCAAAAGCCAACTGCTTTCTTGGCCATGTTGTTATTGAGTTTTTTAACTTTGAGGCGACTTTCTTGTTGCCATTTAGGAAGGTGCTGTAAAATACTTTGTAATTTTCTTTGTAGATCGCCAATATTGGACTGAATTGATTCCTTTTCTTTTTCTGGTAAATTATCAAAAACGTTGGGTTCAATTGCTGCGTTATTTAGCGTCGGTGTGAAGGTGAAATCCGTATCGGTTTGAATGAAGGCGATATTTTTTAATTTTGCGTCATTTTCTAATTTTCTAAAAGCATTTTCTTCTTGCGCTTGATAATCAGTACTAATGGTGAGTATTTGCTTGTCGTAGCTTTCCGCTTCAAACGCTTTAGGTATAACGTGTGATAGTGTGTCTGATAATTCCTGCAAGTCCTTGCGAAGCCTGCTGCCAATGCCTGCGGGTAGTTTAAGTGCAATTGGATTGAAAGGAGGTTCAAAATTATTGATATAGCACCAGTCGAATATTTCGTGGTCGGCACTAATGTGGTTTTTGAGGGCTTCTCGAATGAGTGTGTATTTTCCCGCGCCAGTGGGGCCAAGCGCAAAAAGGTTATAACCATGGCGTTGGATATTAATGCCAAACTGAATTGCGCTGAGTGCGCGATCTTGGCCGATGCTTTGTAAGTGTGTCTGTACTGACGCCGTGGTTTCAAAAGGGAATTGTTCGGCATCGCACTGTTGATAAACTTGATCTGCCGATAAACGATTCCGGGGTTGAGTCATGTGCAAAGAGCCCTTTTAGATAGTGAGCCGGCTATCTTACCACGCATCATTCGGTAGGGTAGTTTTATTCAGCAATGCAAAACTTGTTTTTTCCGCTTTTCTTTGCTTCATATAACGCCTTGTCTGCGCGACTGAAAAAGCTTGCATTTTGTTCACCTTCGGTCAGTTCTGATATGCCCAGACTAGCGGTTACATTGACGCTGTTATTGTCATGATTGACTAGTGATGATTCAATTTTGTGGCGAATTCGCTCGGCAAGGAAAACTGCTCCTTCGACTGATGTGTTGCTTAATAGGGCGACAAACTCTTCTCCGCCGTATCGAAATACAATATCGGTGCTACGAACACAGGCGGAAATATTGGCAGCAGTAGATTTAATGACCTGGTCGCCTAAAGCATGCCCAAAACTGTCATTAAAGTTTTTGAAATTGTCAATATCAAGAATGACAATAGAGAGAGAGCGATTGTATCGATGCGCTAGTTTAACTTCTCGATTAAGTGTTTCTTCAAATGTAGACCGGTTGTATACGCCGCTTAAAGCGTCTTTGTTAGCGGCATGTAAAGCCTGTTGATACAGTATTGCGTTTCGTAGAGGGTATACCAAGCCGCACAAAGTGTATTCAAATATTTTGTTATCTTCTGATGAAAAATCCCAGCGACGGTGCAAGCTAATTTCACCTAATGGTTCGCCATTTACCAGCAAGCGATACTGGCATTGGTTTTTACATTTCTTACCAAAGTGAAACGAGAGGCCTAATGGATCATTGTGATAGGTGAGGCCGTCGTGAGGAATGGCAGGTTTAATTTGTTGCGAGAACAGTTTGATAAGTGATTCAATTTCCAGCGTGGTTTGAAGGATGCTGGATACTTTTATGGCAAACCCGTGCTTTGTCTGATCAGCGTTCTGGTCAGGGAAATAATTAATAGAATCAACATTTCCTGGGGTAATCAAGTGTCGAGTTTTGTCGTCACTCACAATGTTAAGTTGTGTAACCATCATTCCTTCCTTCTTAACTGGTTTAATACTAATCAAGCAAAAGGAATGCCATCGATAATGTGCATTGATGATCTCCTTCTCTTTATCTATAGTTGATTATATGAGCAATTAACATATCATTTCAATCAAAGCACTGGCTTAATAGGTAAAATCATTTAGCCGTAATATCTTGGGAAAATTATTTTTTGTTTAATTTTCTGTTTTTTTAGAAGGATGGTGTAACTTTGTTTAAATTAGCCCTATGTTTATATGTGGTGTAATATTTTGATAATAAACAATAAAATTCGTCGTTTCACCTATTCCTGTATTGTTTTAGGTTTTTTGTTTTGCTCTCTTGGGGTTGTTTTTGCAAAATCGGAAGGCGTTTTACCTGGGTTGCAAAATCCTGGCTTTGTAGAGCCCCCGGCCTGGTTTAAATCTTCATTTCTTGATTTGGCGGAAGATATTGCCGAAGCGGCAAGTGAAAATAAACGTCTTTTGTTCTTTTTCTATCAGGATGGGTGTCCTTATTGTGAAAAACTGATCAACGTCAATTTTACGCAAAAATTCATTGTTGATAAGGCTAGACAAAACTTTGACGTGGTCGCTGTAAATATGTGGGGTGATCGTGAAGTTACTGATTATGATGGAAAACGTATGACGGAAAAAGAATTTTCATCACGTCTTCGCGTTATGTTCACACCTACTCTTATTTTTTTTAACGAAAAAGGCGAGACGGCTTTACGCTTGAATGGGTATTTTCCTCCGGCCAAGTTTAGTGTGGCATTGGATTATGTTATTACTCATCAAGAAAATAATATTCCCTTTCGCGATTTTTTGAAAAATAATTCGCCCATTTTATCAAGAGGAGTTATGCATAATGTAGATTATTTTCGATCTGGATCTGTAGATTTAAGTAAGCGTAAAGATAATGCGCAATATCAGATGATTCTATTTGAGCAAAAACAGTGTCCAGCTTGTGATGAGTTACATCGTGATACTTTGAAGCGCCCTGAAACAGAAATATTGGCGAGGAGGTTTGATGTGGTGCAGTTAGATATGTGGTCAAAAAAATCGATTACGGGTTTTGACGGAAAAAAAACAACGGCATTGGCATTGGCTCAGTCCTTAAATGTGAAATATACGCCCAGTTTTGTATTTTTTGATAAAGAGAATAAAGAAGTCATTCGTATTGAGGCTTATTTAAAGGCATTTCATATTCAGTCGGTAATGGATTATGTATTTAGTGGTGCCTATAAAAAGGAGCCCAGTTTCCAGCGTTACATTGATGTGAGGGCTGAGGCACTTAGAGAAAAAGGTGTCAAGGTGGAGTTAATGAATTAAGGATACCTTCGGAAAGTGGGTTAAAAAGGCTGTTGTTCACCTTTGCAATCGATTTGATAATAGGTAAACGAATCATCTATTTTTAGGGCTGTGAGTGTACCTCCCCATAAACAGCCTGTGTCGAGACAATATGCCCCGTTTTCATTGCTAAGGCCGAGTGTCGACCAGTGACCGAAGAATATATTATGTTGCCCCGGCTTGTCGTTGCGTAATGTGTACCATGGGACAAGAGATTCT
>JAOTSL010000159.1 GCA_029864945.1 Gammaproteobacteria bacterium | reverse complement strand
TTATAACGCTAAGATATAATCTACAACTATTGCAATATCCTCATCAGACATTCTATTTTCATGTGCAGGCATAGACTGGCCACCGGTAATGTTATTCCAGTTACCCTTGCCGCCTTTCTTAATGCTATTAATTAACAATGCCTTTGAATCAGGTTCATTCTTATAATGTTTTGCCACTAATTTCCATGCAGGACCAATAACCGTAACGCCAACCGCATGACATCCCATGCAACCATTATCTGCTGCAATAACTCTTGCGTGAATAGTTGGGTTGTTTTTTGATGATTCGCGCATGGCATCACCTGTATCGCAGGCTGTTATTAATAACGCGAGCACGAGTAAAAAATTAAATTGAAGCATATTTAAGATATCCTTTGCGCTGAAGTATGGTTATGTTGCGATAATTTGAATAATGAACATTGCCATTAGGTCGGTTGTCAGCAAATACTCAGTCATTTAGTTATGGCAGAAACTGCATATTAGCTGCTGAATATTTGGTATTTATATATTCGATTTTTAACCATGCCGACATTATAACTTTTATTCCTTCATCTCACCGGTAAGAATTTATCGCACTATCGGAGTGTGTCAAGGTATTGCATATTCTGGTGGGCTACGATGAAAAACCGTTTGGGATACAGTTAATTTTCTACTTTAGTACACTGCTAGTTATTGGGGTATTGATGCTGTGGTAAAATAATTCTGGAATGCCGTCGAAAAAAGCCACAGTAAGGCCTGAGTTATGTTGTTTCGTATATACCATTATTTGTGTAAGGAGTAATAATGATCGTTTTTATAAGAGAATGCGGCTAAATAAAACTAATAATTAAAAAAAATAAAATTATTATGAAAAGTGGCTATATTGCGATCAATTTGGCTATTGTAATGTTGCATTTTATTGCTTTTGCCTTTAAATTGTAATTATTGGTTTTTAACCACCAAAAGTTAATCAAGACATTAATAAATTACAAGGCTTTCAATTAATGGATACTTATACACAGTTTACTCACGTTGACCATAATCATTTCGTCACCATAGTTCTTTCTTTGTTTATGATTGGATCAATGGCAGCTGTTTTCTATTGGGCTGCGACAATTGAGAATAATATTGAGAACAATCCAGACAAGTAATATAAAATTATTTGTTGTAAAAAAATGCTATCACCTTTTCAAGGTTGATAGCATTTTTTTTGCCTGATTACTTATGAGCCACAGCCATTGTGCAGCTCAATAGCAGGCCAGTTAACTAAATTATTTTGGGTGAAGGAGCAGTATCATGACCACCGAAAATCAAATCGACATTGCCAGATTGATTGAAAAACGTGATGAATTACGTCAGCGACTTGAAAATATAGAGAAAGACTACCGTCAAGGGTTAGATGCTGACTCAGAGGAACGAGCTGTTCAGTTGGAAAATGCCGAAGTGTTAGATGGTGTAGCGAAAGCGGCGGCAGAAGACCTTGAGAAAATTGAAATGCAACTTGCTAAGTTAAAGTAACAGATGTTTTTTGAAAGTGAGTGATCAATAAGATGCGTGGCTTTGTTTTACGTTTGTTTGTCAGCGTGCTGGGCTTATGGTTGGCTTCAGCTATTGTGCCTGGGCTGGAAATTGATGCAAGTGAAACCCTCGTTCTGGCGGCTTTATTACTGGGTATTGTGAATGCCTTTGTTCGCCCGATTTTTATTATTATGACCTTGCCGATAACTGTTTTGACGCTAGGTTTTTTTCTCCTTATCGTTAACGCGGCTATGCTCGGTTTAGTAGCTGCGTTGCTCGAGGGGTTTGTTATTAGCGGTTTCTTCGCCGCATTGTTTGGCTCATTGGTGATTAGTATTGTTAGCTGGTATTCGTCGCTGTTTATTGGTTCGGGTGGTAATATCGAACATATTGTCATTAATAAAAAAGATAAATTTTAACTTATCACTTCTCCGCTTTTTTAAAGGGTAAGTGCTCATTCATTTCTGAAATATATATTTTCATATATTCTTTTTCACGATCAACAAATTGAAAAATTGCCGTTTTGAAATCACTGTCTTTTATCCAGTGGGTAGACCAAGTCTCAGTGGGAATAAAGCCTCGGCTTACTTTGTGTTCACCCTGCGCTCCAGGTTCAAATAATTGCAATTGATGCTCAATTGCGTAATCAATGCCTTGGTAATAACAAGTTTCAAAGTGTAATGAATTAAAATCTTCTGAGCTTCCCCAATGGCGACCATAAAGCGCTTCACTGTTTCGGTAGCTTATTGCGCTGGCGACATATTTACCTTTAAAAACTGCCAATACGACTAGCAGTTGGTCACCCATAGTTTGTGATATCTCTTCAAAAAATGCTTGTGTGAAAGAAGCGTATCCACCTTTTTCAATAAATGTTTTCTGATAAAAATGATATATCGTTGGCCATAAATCCGGGGCGATTTGAGATCCAGTTAAAATTTCAAACGTGACGTTATTATCAGTGCAGCGTTTTCTTTCTTTGAGAATGTTTTTTCGTTTGCGTGATGCGAATGTAGACAGGAAATGTGAAAATGATTCGTAGTTATGGTTGTGCCAGTGAAACTGACACCCAAGTCGGCTAACAAACCCCTGCGCAATAAAGTTTTCGTAATCATCTTCAGGCGGAAACAGGCAATGAATTGATGAAAGCTGATTGTTTAGCGCGATTTGTTTAAGCGCATTTATCATCTCTGATTTTATACTGTGTTTATCCTGACCGGGAGCAACAAAAAGCCGTTCACCTGTAACTGGGGTATAAGGAATTGCAGAGACAAGTTTCGGGTAATAGGCTCTTCCCGCCTGATGGTATGCATCAGCCCATGACCAATCAAATACCAGTTCTCCGTATGAATTGTACTTAAGATAAAGCGGCATTAACCCGAGCAATGCACCACCTTCGTTATCTTCAATAATTAAGTGCTGTGGAATCCACCCCTGATCTTTACCGACACAATCATGTGCTTCAAGTGCCGCTAAAAATTCAAATCGCAAGAAAGGGCTTTCTGTTCCGGTTAAGGTATTCCAGCGGGTTTTGCCGATATCGTTGATGTTATTAACAAATGAAATTATCATGGGTAGAGCGTTGTATAATACCTTGTGTAATTAAAGGGAAAATATTCTTTGCACATTAGGGTGATATAATCAGCCTTCTAACTTAAATGCTACAAATTTATGAGTAAATTGGAAAAGCAGTATAAATCACTTCCGCTAAAAAGCCGCATGGAAATGGCTTTATCTGAAACTGTTATGGATGGTTATCGACCTTTATTAGCAGTAGATCAGTGGAACGTAATCCGCTGTTATTTTTCCCGCCGTGCTGATCTATCACTGGCCGAAATAGCCATTATGATTGAAGATGATGATTATGTAATACGTTTAAGCATTGCAAAACGTAATGATTTGTCACTCGAGCAGATTGAAAAGTGTGTGATTGATGCAGACCCTAATGTTCGACATGCAATTGCCAGAAATACCTTGCTTAGTGATAAGCATAGAAAAGTTCTTTTGGACGATGACGATGATTTAGTGCGCCGGTCTGCAAGCAAAGGCCCTCGACATGCTCAATACAGGCAGCGGGTAGGTCAGGCGCGTTTAATAAGGTAGGGTTTATCCCCGTGTGACATGATAACAGTCGTAAGAAAATTGCTATACTGGTATTGAAAGCCAACAAAGATTTGGCTTTTATATTAGCGCTTGTTGAGGCGGGAAAAGTCATACCTGTGATTGACCGGTGTTACCCCTTAAGCGAAGTTCCTGAAGCGCTCCGATATCTTGGAGAGGGGCATGCTAAAGGAAAAGTAATTATCACGTTTCAGTAAAATCACAAAATTAAACCTAAAACTGATAACTTTATATTTTGACTTGAGCCTGTAAGCATTTCTACCTATCCGAATTAAAAAATGCATTTATTTTACGTGTTTACAGTAGGTTACGACTACCTCATCTGTTGATGACTATAATCTACAAATTTTGAATTAAAAATAACTTTTAAAAATAGCATGTTAGCCTACCCTTACATCTTAAACCTTATATAAATTAATGTTTAAGTTTTTTTCATTGTTACCGATATGGGATATTAACACTCATTAATAGTTAGAAGTTAAATGCCAAATATACGGAAATTTTACAATGATAGATGCCCAGAAAAAGCTGGTTCAAAACTCATGGTTAGAAGTCTCTGCTGATAAAGATCAATTTATTGCGACGTTATATGATAACTTTTTCGAGCTATCACCGCGGAGTAGATTTTTATTCAAAAGAGATTTAAAATTGCACACTAGAAATATTGTAGCGAAGATAGAGTCTGTTATTAAAGATCTAAATGCGCTGGATCGCGTAATGCCAGAGTTAATTCCAACGGGCGGGCGACACAAAGACTACGGTGTTACACATGACGAATTTGAGTTGTTTCATGTAGCTTTATTAAATACTTTAAAGCAATTTATAGGAGAAGGTTACACAGAAGAATTAGAAGAAGCCTGGAGCATAATGTATCGACTTATATCCAGTACAATGTGTTCCGCTATGCGAATAAATTTTACCCCTACATAATTGTGTAGAAATAAATTATTTAGTAATGAAAAAGCTAGATTTGGTCCATCTTTGCTGCTGAGGGTTGCTGATAAAAGTCTCCACAAAGACAACCTGCTAACTATCGCCGCGCTATGATCTTATTTGATTCACCTAGCCTCAGTGCCACTTTTCATTTCCACTCGTTTACCTCCATTCTCTTGAATATCTCTGCTGACGCACTCGCTCATGGAAAATTAACCATACTAAGTTGCTAAAATAATACTCAATGGTAAAAAATCTATCATTCATCATTTCGCTATGGGTAAGTATTCATCAAAGATGTCGTTATTTCTGTTCTAGTTCGAAAAACACTTTTGATTTTCGGTTAAGAGGTGTTTAATGCTGTCTACACTCTAGGAGGCTGTCGGACTTAACACTGTTTGGCTGCAAACTCATGGATACCGATCAGAATTTCCTATCATGTTCGTTAAATAGAACCACTATTCGCCACACATGATAAGAAATTCTGATTCGGCCCCATGAGTTTTCGCTTCAAACGGTTAAGTCCGACAGCCTCCTAGTTAATTAAGTTTACGTGTTACTAAATATATGCTTCTAAAGAAAAACTAGCCGCATCTAGTATTTCGTTAAACGTAATCCAGTTGCTATTTTCTATTTCATTTCTAAATTATTATTGTTGAAAGGATTCAATATTATGCGCAACCTCCCATTGTTTTTTACCGGTGCTATCTCGGTTTTGCTTATGAGTTGTGCTCAGTTACCCTCGCAGTCGACCGTTGAGGAGATTGTCTGGTTAGATCAAAACTGGACGACTCAGGAGCGGCAAATGTTTCATTACGAAACCCAGGGAACGATGACGCTTCCATTACCTTTCGAATGGTTTGCCGCACTGGAGCAGCCCGGCTTTAAATTGTTCGGTACCAAAGGTCTTATTATTGAAAATGGTTACCTTTCACGGCTGGGTTTTATTTCAGGCGAAATTTCGTCATTTAATCAAGCGGGTTTGCCTATTGGTTTCTCTGTTGATTACAACGTAACAAATCCTGCTATATCCAAAACTAAGTTTAACGCCGTCGGGTTGACTTGCGCAGCTTGTCATACGGGGCAAATGAATGTCGGAGGTAAATCCGTTCGTTATGATGGCGGGCCTGCGATGACGAACCTATCAGAATTTACTTCAGTTTTGGGTATTGCTTTGATTGAAACGTATCTAGATAAGTCTAAATTTGATCGTTTCTCGCAGCGTATTTTGGGCGTAACCAATACACCCAGTAAGAGCAAGGAACTTAGGTCTGCTGTAAAACATGCGATATTGAATCAGATCCGTGGAATATTAAAACCAAAACTATTAGAAGATGCAGGGATTGTTGATAATTTAAAAGATAATACTTTCGAATCTTCGATTAAAGCTGTTAAAGGGTTAATTCATAGCCATAAAGACAAACCTACACAAGAAGGCTTTACTCGTCTCGATGCACTTAATCGCATTGGGAATACCGTGTTTGGAGTTGATACGGGTAACTATGCGAACACAGCCACTATCAATGCACCAGTTAGTTATCCGTACATATGGAATACATCTTGGTTTCTTTGGGTTCAATACGACGCCTCAATCATGGGGCCGATGATTCGAAACTCAGGCGAAGCAATGGGTGTTTTCGCTCAAGTTAATCTTGATAAAAACTCATCAGAGAATTTTAAATCATCTGTGCCTTTAGATAATTTATATTGGATGGAAACTTTGCTTGCAGGGAAAACACTACCGACTAAAGACAAAAAATTTGGTGGACTAAGCCATCCAAAATGGGATGAGAATATTTTCGGAAAAGTTGAACCCGTAAAACACAAAAAAGGGGCGAAACTATATGCTGAACTATGCCAGTCATGTCATTTGGCACCAATTGATAGTGACGAATTCTGGTCTACAAATTGGACGAAGCCCGATGAAAATGGTCGTAGTTTTCTCGACCTGCCAATTGTTAATTTAGATTATATTGGAACCGATCCCGAGCAAGCTAATGTGCTACGTAATCGAAAAGTTGATACCAGTGGCGTGGGATTGAATACACATTTATATGTAGAGCAAAAGCAGTGGTTCGAAAATAACAGTAATATTTACTATGGAGCGAACAAAGGGCAATGTGAAGAGATGCTCATAACTGATGGCAAAAAAGTGCCATTTTCAGTTGCACTGGGCGCCGCTGTTCAAGAGGTTAATGATTATTGGTACAAACAAAATAAAGCTTCACCAGCCAAGCAACATCAGATGAATGGTTATCGAAAAAATTGCCTACGCGCACCATTTGCTTATAAAGCGAGGCCCCTAAATGGTATTTGGGCTACCGCGCCTTTTTTACATAATGGTGCCATACCCAATATGTTTGCTTTGCTGTCCCCCCAGTCTGATCGTCCAGCCAAGTTTTACCTCGGTAACCTTGACTACGACAAGGTTAATATGGGGTATGCGACAGGAGAGGGTAACGGGTTTTTCCAATTAGATACGTCGATTATCGGTAACTCTAATAAAGGCCACGAATTTTCAGATGGAAATGAAAAGGGGGTCATTGGTCGAGCGCTTTCGGTTCAGGAGCGTTATGAATTAATTGAGTACTTAAAAGACATTAGAGAAGTAAAGTAGAAATCAATACTAAGCAGAGCTGACACTGCTTAGTATTAGAAAACACAGCAGTCAAAAAAAAGCCTCATGAAAAAAAATAGTTTTTCTATGAGGCTT
>JAOTSL010000158.1 GCA_029864945.1 Gammaproteobacteria bacterium | reverse complement strand
ACACTAAAAGCCGAAATATCAAGCGCACGGGTATACCGGTGGCATTGTCAGAAAAATTAAGTAAACTACGTCTCTAACCTAGATCTAACTACAATAGCCGAATTATGATCAAACTATGTCCATTGAAATAATCACGACGAAAACTGTCGATGTCTTAAAAAAATGCATTCCCTTACTCGATACTGAAGAGCGTCCCACCCGAAAAGAGGATTACATAAAGTTAATATTGAAGCACATGCTTTCGCCTCGAATTGAGACTTATTGGCAGCGCCTCGAACCGTTGGAACAAAAGGCTATTGCTGAAGCTATCTATAATTGGGATGGGCGGTTTTATGCGTTACGGTTTGAAAGAAAATATTTAGCAATACCTAAAATATTTATACAACAACCTTATTCATATCAGCGAACATCAAACGCAAAGCAGGAGACTAGCACCTTACGTCTTTTTTTCTACGGAGGTGTTATTCCTGACGAATTTATCGCAAAACTGAAGGAGTTTGTTCTTCGGCCTACAGAAGACGCCATCAAAGTGAGTTCTTCAACAGACATTCTCGATAACGGTTTTCTCATGGATAAAGCTGACACAAAGGTACGTGTGATCGCAACACAAACCGCCGTCGATCAGGAATTAGCAGCGATTTTACGTTTGATCGATAACGGAAAAATTAGTGTGAGTGATAAAACAGCTCAAGCAACCACTGCTTCTGTTAAGTCAATAGACACCATGCTTGTTGGCGGTGATTTCTATTCTGCTGAAGATGATCTTGAATTAGTAAAATATGTCGGCGGTTCTATTCGACCCATTCGGTCGTTTGCCTGGCCTTTGTTACTTCAAACCGGTGGGTTGGCGAAACGTGTTGGGAAAAAACTTGAGTTAACCGGCAAAGGAAAAAAGGCCATCACCGGGACTTTGGGTGATACCATAAAAACGCTTTACACTCGCTGGCGAGACAAAGGCAGTTTAGATGAATTTCGCCGTGTTGACCTGATTAAAGGACAGAACGGTAAAGGTCGGCGCATGACGAAAGTCGCAGAGCGTCGCCATGCAGTAGAAGAAGTATTGGGATGTTGTCCTGTAGATGAGTGGGTGTCCGTGGATGAATTATTTCGCTATATGCAGGCCGGGGATTTTGGCTTGGAGGTAGTGCACGATCCTTGGAAACTTTATCTCTGTGATAGCAACTATGGTTCATTGGGTTATGACGGTCATCATGATTTTACAATATTACAGGGGCGCTATTTGTTAACGTACTTATTCGAGTACTTGGCGACACTGGGTATGATTGATGTGGCTTATATTCCACCTTACCATGTGCGAAGCGATTTCAATGGGATTTGGGGGGCAGATGATATTTACTTTCTCAGTCGTTATGATGGCTTGCTTTATTTTAAATTAAATTCACTGGGTGCATGGTGTCTTGACCTTGTTGATAACTATCAACCTATTGTTCCCACTATCGTTCCCTTATTGCACGTCAATGAACAATTTCAAATTGACTTGATTCGAGATGCGACACCGACAGAATTGTTGACGCTAAATCAATACACTGAATTCAATTCTGATGCTCAGCGTTGTCTAACACCGGAATCTTTACTCAGCGCCTTAGAGCAGGGTTTTTCGCCCGAGTCATTGTTGGTGTTTTTAGAGTCCTACTCAGATGAGCCATTAAACGACGAAGTAAAACAATTATTCTCTGACTTCGGTAGTCGCAGTGCCGCAATGAATGACGGTGGAATGGCGCGTTTGATTAAATGCGGTAATGCTGGTCTCGCGCGAATGATTAGCACTGATCCAACAACGCGAACGCATTGCCAACTCATCAATGGCAACACTCTTGTTGTGCCTACAAAATCAGAGGCAGCTTTGCGCAAAGGATTGCGAAAACTCGGCTATGTTCTACCGCAAGAAAAATAACAGGATTATCATTTCATGTCACAAACCCCTGCATCATTGGTTACGGCCTACCAAAAAACCACAGCATCCACACGAAAGATCTTTCAAATCCTTTCTGTTGTTTATCAACCAACCAATCTGACGACATTTAAAAAACTACTAAGCGCGTTGCCGAAGTACGTTCACTTGGTTGTGCAGATAGATTCCACTTGGCGTGATCAATTGGCGAAAAAAGGTTTGATTCAGATTGAAAAAAATAACTTTAGATGTCATCCAGATATTGTTGAAATTGCGACGAGAGATCTTATTACAAGTGGTGATTTTAACGTGACATCAAAAACAGCCCGTATCGTGATTCCTGCAGCCAAGCAGGGAGCGTGGAACCATGATATCGATCCTGAGGTGCAAACACGGGCTTTACGCATTGAGGCCTATGGTGAAGAATTTGAAATGTTGCAAAAGCGCCTTGGTGTGATCGACTATGAGTGCCTTCATAAAAAACAGTTGACGTATTTAGTTCAAGTTTACACGCGACCTTTTTCCTCAGAGTTTTTCGATAAGCTACCAGACAACCTTCGTTTTCTCATTCTATCCAGATTGCTAACAGACTTTAATGAAAGCCTAAAAGGCAACCTGGATAGTTGGGCCTTAGTGAAAACCTATTTTGTTGATCGACCATCGAATCAACCGGAAGTTGCCTGTTTTCTTGCAGAGCAATGGGTGTTACGTAACGAGCCGGACAAGGCGTTGGCTAGCTTAGGGAATATTGAATCTACAGAGAGCTTGACTTTACGAGGCTGGCTAAGTTGTTTGCAAGGCGATAATGAGGCGGCATTGCAACACTACCAAGCGGCACTTAAAGCGAAACGAAAATTAACCGGCAAGCGTAATTTCCATCTGCCTGGCATTTCGGGTGTTTGTTTTATTGTTGCTTTGTTGCGTACACGCATAAGTACCGATGTGACATTGGCAAAAAAGCAAATTGACATCGGCCTGAAGAGTGACGATACCGATCAAGTAAAACATATTCTGCGTATGTTCAAAGAATATGTGTTGATTATTGAGGGTGAAATAAAGCATAAGGATACTATTTATTTAGACGCGGATAGTTTGATGATTGCCCCTTGGCGTGACCTATTCAGGGGGCTGATGCTAACTTGGCTTTCCATTAAACTGGAGCCGGTTCTTATTAAAAGCTTATCCCGTTATCAAGCACATGCGGTGAAAGCAGGTTTATTGCTGTACGCTAATGAAAGTGCAGAAATTTTATTGCAGGTAGGTAAAAAGAAAGAATCCCCATACCAAGCAAATAGCGCATATCATTCACTAACACAACTGATCAAAGCAGAAGAACCCTGGGAACGTTCACTTAACGCCTTGCGCGGAATACTCGATACTGAAAAAAAGTTTAAAAAAAAGGAGCAGAATGAAGAGCACGCTAATTTACGTATGACTTGGCGTCTGTTTGTACATGTTGATGGTTGTTCGTTAGAGCCCAGAGAACAAAAGCGCACCAAGCAGGGGGGCTGGACAAAAGGCCGTCCGGTTTCGCTGGAACGTTTACATGAAGGCGTCAATAAATATAGTTACCTGACGTCATTGGATCTACGAATTTGTCGCCAGATAAAATGTGAAACCAGCTATGATTCCTATAGTAGTTATCCAACCACTTATTACAGTCTGGATGGTTTTCAAGTTTTGCTGGATGCCGCAGAACATCCTCATTTGGTTTGGGCGGAGCAGCCTGATGTGTCGGTGGAATTGGTGGAAGTGAAACCGGTCCTGGAAGTCACTCGTCGCGGAAAAAATATACGGCTTCAGCTAACTCCCTTTCCGGCAGAACACGCGAATATCCATTTAAAAAAGGATGGCACACAACGTTTATGTTTGACCCGGTTTAATGAGCAACAACTAACAATTGCCAAGCTATTGACCATCAGTGGGCTCACCGTACCCGACCGGGCAAAAAAAGAAGCACTGGAAAGCGTTGCGGCTATTGCGCCTTTATTAACGATTCATTCTGATTTTGATGCCGAACTTTCTGCCCAGACGAAAGCCAGTAGCGGTAAGCGGGTGAAAGCTCATGCTACGCCGGTATTTCAACTCAGCCCAATGGGTGAGGGTTTGATGGTAGATTGTTTTGTTCGACCATTTGGCGACAAAGGACCGTTGTTTCAGCCCGGTGTAGGCGGCACCACCGTTGTTACCGATATTGACGGCAAATCTTTGCAAACCACTCGTATTAAAAAAGATGAAAAAACAGCGGTTGAAGCGGTACTCCAACAATGCCCATTACTCGACCCAAGCATCGGTTGGCATTGGGAGTTAAACGAAATAGAAAGTGCTTTAGATACGTTGCTGCATCTCCAGCAGCTAGAAAAGAATGTCATCATAGAATGGCCCAAAGGAGAAAAAATTCGCATTGCCCGGTCTGGAACAGAGCAGATGAAATTGGCCGTGGGCAAACAGAGTGATTGGTTTAGTCTCGAAGGTCAGTTACAAGTGGACAGGGAGCGGGTTGTTTCCATGGTTCAATTATTCGAGCTGCTCCAAGGCGCAGGTCGATTCATTCAACTGGGAAAAGGCGAGTTTCTGGCATTGACCGCCGAGTTGAGAAAAAAAATAGAAGCCTTAAGTGCGGTAAGCCAGAATGGTCGTTTTCATCCCTTGGCGGCACCGCTGGTACAGGAAGTTACCGAAGGCATGAATGTTAAAGCTGCCAAACAATGGCGAGAACAACTCGCCAAGTTAAGTGAAGCGCAAGCATTCGAACCCACGTTACCAGACACATTACAGGCTGAGCTGCGTGACTATCAGGAAGAGGGTTATCGTTGGTTGGCGCGTATAGCTCATTGGGGTGCCGGTGCCTGTTTGGCCGATGATATGGGTTTGGGAAAAACTATTCAGGCACTGGCCATATTGCTTACCCGCGCCCATCTTGGCCCGGCGCTAATACTGGCGCCGACATCGGTTTGCATGAACTGGATAGCCGAAGCCACTCGCTTTGCGCCCACCCTTAAGGTTCATCGATTTGGTACTGGCAATCGACAAAAAATGTTGGATCAGGCTGGGCCATTTGATTTAATTGTTTGCAGTTATGGTTTGCTGCAAGTTGAGTCAAAGCGACTTGCAGAGGTCACTTGGACAACTGTCGTGGCCGATGAAGCGCAAGCCATCAAGAACAGCGCGAGTAAACGCGCAAAAGCTGCGATGGGATTACAAGCAGACTTTAGAATTGCGATGACCGGTACACCCATTGAAAATCATTTGGGGGAACTATGGAGCTTGTTTCGTTTCATCAACCCTGGATTGCTCAGTTCTTTGGAGCAATTCAATCAGCGTTTTGCTGCTCCTATAGAGCAGCACAATGATCGCGCAGCACGTCAGCGTTTGAAACAACTTATTCGCCCCTTCATTTTACGACGGCTTAAAACCGATGTGCTAACCGAATTACCAGCGCGTACTGAAATCACTATCCACGTGGAACAGAGTCCGGAAGAGGCCGCGCTTTACGAAGCGCTGCGTCAAAAAGCGTTAGAGACGATTCAGGACGAATCCTTACCACCCGAACAACGCCGCTTTCAAGTGTTAGCTGAAGTAACTCGATTGCGCCAGGCCTGTTGTCACCCAAGACTGGTTATGGCAGATACCGACATAGGCAGCGCTAAACTCAAGGCCTTTGGGAATATTCTCGACGACTTGCGGCAAAATCATCACAAAGCCCTGGTCTTCAGTCAATTTGTTAAACACCTGGCTTTGATTCGCGCTTACCTCGATGCGGAAGGCATTCATTATCAATATCTTGATGGCTCGACACCTATTGCAAAAAGAGCGGCTGCGGTCGAAGCTTTTCAAAGAGGAGACGGCGACCTTTTTCTCATTAGCTTGAAAGCTGGCGGCAGTGGTTTAAATCTTACTGCTGCTGACTATGTCGTTCACATGGACCCGTGGTGGAATCCGGCGGTAGAAGATCAAGCCTCCGATCGTGCTCATCGCATTGGACAACAACGCCCAGTGACTATCTATCGATTGGTGACTCAAAATACCATAGAGGAAAAAATTGTTCGCTTACATACCCACAAGCGAGATTTAGCGGATAGCCTGCTGGAAGACAGTGATATGAGTGGGAGAATGTCCGTGGAGGATATGGTTAATTTGTTGAAAGAGGAATTATAGTTCATGACCCTGGACTACCAAACCCTAGAATCCCTGCGCCAAAACCACCCCGCCTGGCGTTTGTTGGCAAGTCCTCACGCGCCGTTAATTGCCAGTTTTTTACAAGCAGCCTATATCACGCCCAATGTGCGCGTACTTGCTCAGGCTGATTTAATGGAAGCCTTGGAAGACGAGTTGTTCGCCATTCGAGAATTCGCCGGCCCTGAGAGTTTTCCAAAATCGGCAATGGATTATTTGAATGACTGGGCGGCGCCCGAAAAAGGTTGGTTACGCAAGTTTTACCGACAGGACTCCGATGAGGTTCAATTTGATTTAACCCCCGCAACAGAAAAAGCCATTGCTTGGCTAGAGTCGTTAAGCGAGCGAAGTTTTGTAGGTACGGAATCGCGCCTACTAACTCTTTTTGATTTACTCAAACAATTGCAAAAAGGCAGCACCGACGACCCTGAGTTGCGATTGCAAGAATTGCAAGCACGGCGAGACGAGATAGACCGGGAAATAGCACAGGTGAAGGACGGTAATATCGCCTTACTTGATGATACCGCACTGCGAGATCGCTTTATGCAATTTACCCAGCAAGCGAAAGAACTGCTATCGGATTTTCGTGAAGTGGAACATAATTTTCGCGGTCTTGATCGCAGTGTTCGCGAACGCATTGCTCAGTGGCAAGGGGATAAAGGCGAGTTGTTGGAAGACATTATGGGGGAGCGGGATGCCATTGCCGGTTCTGATCAGGGAAACAGTTTTCGCGCCTTTTGGGATTTTTTAATGTCACCTGCGCGGCAAGAGGAATTCACTGAACTGCTTGATCAAGTTTTGAAATTATCAGCGATAGCTGAGCTTAAACCGGATCCCCGCACCCGTCGTATTCACTATGATTGGTTGGAGGCCGGTGAGCATACCCAACGCACTGTTGCGCGTTTGTCCCAGCAATTGCGACGTTTTCTGGATGACCAGGCCTGGCTTGAAAATAAACGCATTATGAATATTCTCCAGGGGATAGAAAACAAAACGTTGGAATTTCGCGAGCCACTTTTTTCAAGCAGCGCAAGCAACACCAGCAACGAATTTATGATGATGGATGCCGCATCAGCCAATGTAGAAATCCCGATGGAACGTCCACTGTATACGCCACCTTTAAAAACACAGATTGCCAATATTAAACTGGAAAGTGGCGACGAGGCTTTGGATTTCAGCGCTTTGTTTTCTCAGGTGGTTATCAACAAACCCGCGATTGCTCGGCATATTCGGCAATCATTACAGCTT
>JAOTSL010000157.1 GCA_029864945.1 Gammaproteobacteria bacterium | reverse complement strand
TAAAAATCGCTAAAAATCGCTAAAATACTACAACATTGTAAATAAAAAACGAGGCTAATGGCCTCGTTTTTTTTGGAATGAATAAATGTATTGGTTATTCTTTTTTCCAGATAAGAATTTTATTATTGTGTGGCATTTCAATCTCTTTTTTAAAAATCAAATTATTTTCACGCGCAAGGTTATTTAAATCCTCAAAATCCCTGATTCCTCTGACTGGATTTTGTTGTTTGAGCCATTGATCAAATCGTGCGTTACTTTCACTAGTGAATTGCTGGTTGTGATTGAAGGGGCCATAAAGACAAAACGTCCCATTGGGATTTAGTGTGTTGCCTACACCTTTAAATAAGTACTTCACTTCCTCCCATCCCATTATATGAGCGGTATTGGCGCTAAATACGCCATCGAATGTTTTTTTAGGCCATTTTTTTGTTACATCGAGACTGATTGGGTGGGGAATGTTATCGTGAGGATAGTCTTTTAACCATTCGGTAATGCCGGAAATATTTTCATCTTGCTCGCTGGGTTGCCATGATAAGTGTGGTAATTGTGCTGCAAAAAAAACGGCGTGCTGTCCAGTGCCGCTTCCAATTTCTAGAATATCTTTATGTTCAGAAAATTCAAATTTAATTGCGTCAAATATAACGTGTTTATTTTGTTCGCAGGATTCGGCAAAAGGCTTCATTGTGTCCATGTCGCTTATAAATCAAATTGAGGGAAAAGATTAGCAAAATCGACAGGCTAATAATAGCTAATAACGTGTGCTTTATCGTTTTAGGTTAAAAGTGTTAATAGAATATGTGTGAGGAATTTTAAAGTTTAATAATTTGCAGCGGATGATGATGTTTCATAATAGAATTTTACGAATTGAGTATTTAAATGTGTTATTTGAGTTATCGTGCGGGCACTAAATTATGAACTCTGTTGGTTATTTTTTTGGATTGTAAGTCGAACCTGATAATAAATAGGCATACGAAATATGTAAATAATATGTGCGGCAGCAGCAAAAGTTTTGCTACTGCCTGGCAGACTCTTAGGAGAGGGTTTTAGTCTAGGTTTTTAGCCATTGAGCTACGGTTTTAGCGTAATAGGTTAAAATGCCATTAGCACCGGCGCGTTTCATGGATAATAACGACTCAAGCACGACAGCCTTTTCATCTAGCCAACCGTTTTGGCTTGCTGCTTTTAACATGGCATATTCCCCACTCACCTGATAAACATACGTTGGTACACCGTATGTTTCTTTTATGCGACGAACGATATCTAAATAAGGCATGCCCGGTTTTATCATGATCATGTCAGCGCCTTCCTGAAGGTCTAACGCGACTTCATGTAAAGCTTCGTCACTATTGGCGGGGTCCATCTGATAGTTGTATTTGTTCCCGGTACCAAGATTTGCTGCTGAACCTACTGCGTCTCTAAACGGCCCATAGAAACTGGATGCATATTTCGCCGAGTATGAAAGTATGCGTGTATTTCTGTGGTCTTCATCTTCAAGCGCTTCTCTAATTGCGCCTATGCGTCCATCCATCATATCTGAAGGTGCAACAATGTCGGCACCAGCTTCGGCGTGCGAAAGGGCTTGTTTGATAAGTACCTCAACAGTTTCATCATTCATGACATAACCGTTATCATCAATAAGTCCATCTTGACCGTGTGTGGTGAATGGGTCTAGGGCTACATCTGTAATAACGCCTAATTCAGGAAAGTTTTCTTTCAATGCGCGTACTGCACGCTGCGCCAAACCGTCAGGATTAAATGCTTCTTTGGCGTCGAGCGTTTTAACGTCCATAGGTGTTACTGGGAATAGAGCGACTGCTGGCACACCCAGTTTTACTAGTTCTTTTGCTTCTTTTAATAACAAGTCAATGCTGATGCGTTCTACGCCGGGCATTGATGTTATTTCTTCGCGTTGGTTTGTTCCTTCAAGTACAAATATAGGTAAGATCAGGTCATCAACGGTTAGATTGTTTTCTCGCATCAGCCTGCGACTAAAGTCATCGGCGCGCATTCTGCGCATTCGAGTGATAGGGAATGGGCCGAATGATCTGGAATCAGATGACATTAATTTTCTCCTGCCTCTTCTTTTTATTTTATTAGTAATATTTAGTACTAATTATTATTTTAGTATCCGGCAAACGGCGCCGAATATTTCTTTTATATCACCGCTACCTTCGACTGAATGAAGTTTGTTTTGCTTGGTGAAATATTCAATAAGTGGCGCCGTTTGTTCTTCGTAAACATCTAGCCGTTTTCGAATGGTTTCTTCATTGTCGTCAGCGCGATGGGTAAGTTCGCCACCACACTTGTCGCAAACATCTTCAGTTGCTGGTGGTGATGTAAATGTGTTGTACACTTGTTTGCAGTCAGCGCAGGTTCGGCGCCCAACAATACGCTCGACAATGTCTTCTTTATTGACATTGATTAAAATGGCGCTTTCCAATGGCCAGTTTAATTCGCTGAGTAATTCGTCCAGCGCTATTGCCTGTGTCTGGTTGCGAGGGAAACCATCGAGAATAAAGCCATTTTTAGCGTCATTTTCAGCAAGGCGTTCTTTGATCATACCCAATACGATGTCATCTGATACTAACTGACCCGCATCCATAACGGATTTTGCTTTTTTGCCTAGCTCTGTTCCAGACGATACTGCTGCTCTAAGTAGGTCGCCGGTGGAAATTTGCGGAATTTGGTACTTTTCAACCAGCATTTGTGCCTGTGTGCCCTTGCCTGAACCAGGTGCGCCGAGGAGTATGATTCTCATTTTTGTTTTTCAACCTTGCATATTATTGTGGATATTTGGCCTAAGGGCTGACGGAGTTAACCATTTTAGGCGCAAACTCATGGAGTTGAATCAGTAAATATTATCATGCGAGGTGAATAGTGGTTCTATTTAACGAGCATGATAAGGAAATCTGATCGGTATCCGTGAATTTGTAGCCAAACAGTATTATGTCTGACAGCTTCCTAGATTAATAAATCTATTTTGTTTTTAGAGTGCTGTTATAACAAAACAAGTATTTTAACCTATTTGCATTGGCATTATAATGAACGCCGCAAAAATAGCAGCTATCCATGAAAAAAATGAGATAAAATTGCGTCAAATGAGCAAAAAACAATCGATTAGGAGTTACAGATGAGTTTAAACAATGTTTCAGCAGGTAAGGATGTGCCAAATGATGTAAATGTCATCATTGAAATCCCCGCGCTGAGTGAGCCGGTAAAATACGAAGTCGATAAAGACTCCGGTGCACTATTTGTTGATCGTTTTATTGGGACGGCGATGCATTATCCCTGTAATTACGGTTACATACCTCAAACATTGGGTGATGATGGCGATGCGGTTGATGTATTGGTGGTTACGCCAATTCCATTAAGGGCTGGTTCTGTTATTCGTAGTCGAGTTGTTGGTTATTTGAATATGACTGACGAGAGCGGCCGAGATGAAAAATTAATTGCTGTTCCTGTTTCAAAAATGACTTCTTTATATGATGACGTTAAAGAAGCATCAGACCTGCCTAAAATATTATTGGCTCAAATCAAGCATTTTTTCGAGCATTACAAAGATCTTGAAGATGGGAAGTGGGTGAAAGTAGAAGGTTGGGGCGACGCAGCATCAGCGCGCGAGCTTATTCTGAAAGGCATTGCTGCCTACGGTTCGCCAGAAAAAGCTTAGTTAATCATTTCTACCGGGCAATCACGCGCGAATGTCCGGTTAGAAACTTTTGATAATCGCTTTTTATAAGGTTTAAACACAGGCGCGGTCATACCCTTTTTATGACCTCGAATATAAGCATATGTATACCTCCCACTAGCACGGTGGACTAGTTCATGAGCAACAATGATCATGATAGTAAGAGAGTTTCTCCAGTTGAATAAAGTTAAGTTGAATAAAGTTAAGTTGAATAAAAATGAATGATAGAGTTACGCCGTTTTGGGAAGCCAAAAAGCTGGAAGAGATGACACGCGAAGAATGGGAATCACTTTGTGATGGTTGTGGACGATGTTGTTTGCATAAGTTGCAAAATGATTTCACCGAGGAAATTTACTATACGCAAATAGTTTGTAATTTGTTTGATCAGAAAACGTGTCAGTGTACAAAATATGAAGAGCGAAGCGTGTTGGTTCCATCATGCGTCACAATGATGCCGGACGATGCTAGAAATCTGACCTGGATGCCAAACACTTGCGCATACAAATTGTTAGCGGATGGTAGGGCGCTTCCTGAGTGGCATCCTTTAATAACAGGTAGTCGTGATGCTATGATCGAAAAAGAAATTGCGATTTCAGAAAAGGTGATTTTTTCAGAAGACTCTGTGCCAGAGAGTAAGTGGCAGGATTATATTATTGCTAAGCTGGAATAAGGCAGTATTTTTTATATAGAATCCAGCTTGGTGAGTAATAAACTACAATAATTTAGTTTGCTCCAAATTGTTGTAGTTTAAATAACTTTATACCCATGGGTCCACTTCCCTTCGAATAATTGTCGCTATCAATTTGTTTTTTCTTTTTCTTCTGAATCTTGGCTGAAGAGCCATATTTATTTTGTTATTTAATTAAATTTTGTAGTTGGTAGTTAGCTATTCGGCGGAATAGCAAAGGAAGGGTCGATTACAATTTTCAGTGAATCCCGTTTCCAGTTGCCATTACTTTACTGGAAACGGGGATGCGTTATATAACTTTGGAAAAACGTTGTTCGCTTGCCTGGCGTAGATAAAAATCAAATACCATGCAAATGTTGCGAATTAGCAATCGTCCTTTGGGTTGAACTGTAATACCTGTATCGCTTAATTCTATTAGTCCATCGTGATGCATCTCAGATAATGCTTTTTGCTCTAGTTCAAAATAGGATGAAAAATTAATATTGAATTGTTTTTCGATCTTGCTGAAGTCAAGGTGAAAGTGTGAAATCAATTGAGTAATAACTTCGCGACGCAAAAGATCGTCATCAGATAATTCCACTCCTCGATAAACTGGTAATTTACCGGCATCTATTAACTCAAAGTACTCATCCATCTTTTTAACATTTTGGCTGTAGCTATTGGCTACTTGTCCTATCGATGTAATACCCATTGCCACTAAGTCACAATCAGCGTGAGTAGAATAACCCTGAAAGTTTCGATAAAGTGTGCCTTCACGCTGTGCGATTGCAAGCTCGTCGTCAGGTTTAGCAAAGTGATCCATGCCGATATAAACATATCCCGCATCTTTTAACTTACTGAAGCTCATTTTGAGTATGTCTAGTTTTTCTGCCGCAGTTGGTAAATCGTCTTCATTTATGCGGCGCTGAGGTTTAAACATTTCAGGTAAATGTGCATAGTTAAAAACAGATAAGCGATCTGGGGAAGCTTCGATGATTTTATCCAGTGTTACCGAAAAACGTTCTACATTTTGAAATGGTAGGCCATAGATAAGGTCAAGGCTAATGGATTTAAAGTTATTCTCTCTCGCCGCATTAATAACGTTTAATGTTTCTTCTTCCGACTGGATGCGGTTAACGGCTTTTTGTACTTTGGGATCAAAATCCTGAACGCCCAAACTAATGCGATTAAATCCTAGTTCACGTAATAATTGTATGCTGCTGGTATCGACTTCACGAGGGTCAAGTTCTATTGAATATTCACCGCTATCATCGTCGTGCAAGGTGAAATGTTTGCGCGTCACATCCATGAGTTCTCGCATTTCATCATGGCTTATAAATGTGGGTGTGCCACCGCCCCAATGTAACTGGTCTACAATACGATTATCATCAAACATAGCTGCTTGCATGGCAATTTCTTTGTGAACACGTGCCAAATAGGGTGCTGCTTTTGTGCGATCTTTAGTGACGACTTTATTGCAGCCGCAATAAAAACAGACGGTGTCGCAAAAAGGAATATGAAAGTAGAGTGATAGTGGCGTTGGTGCGCTTGCCGCGCGGCTTAAAGCGTTGGATTTTTCACAAAAAGTTTTGTAATTTTCTCCGGTAAAGCTTTCGTTAAATTGCACGGCTGTCGGGTATGACGTGTAGCGCGGGCCGGCTTTATCGTATCGTTTAATAAGTGCTTCGTCGAAGATTAGCGATTGATTCATGAATAAATACCCAAGTAATTGCCTGTGAAATAGTCCCAATTATTATACTGGAATTCGCGTGGGTTGGCCACATTAGAGGCGTATTGAAATGCTTCCCTATTGTCATTTTATTTATCTATTGGGTTGCTTGAGGTATGCTTGTCGCATGAAATTAAAATTTACAAAAATGCAGGGGATTGGCAATGATTTTGTGGTTCTGGATGGGGTTAATCAGGTAATAAACCTCTCTCAGTCACAGTATCAGAGTATTGCAAATCGATATTTTGGTGTCGGCTGTGACCAAATTTTATTGGTTGAGGCTTCTGATATGGCAGGCGTAGACTTTCGTTATCGCATCTTTAATGCTGATGGCTCAGAAGTGGAACAATGCGGTAATGGCGCTAGGTGTTTCGCGCTGTTTGTGCGTGAAAAGCAATTGACGGATAAGAATGAGATAACGGTTGCCACAAAAAATGGCGTTATTGTGCTTAATATTACACAAGATGGCTTGGTGACGGTTGATATGGGCCCGCCTCGATTAGTGCCTGTTGACATTCCATTTGATGCCCCGAAAACAGAGCGTCATTATCAGCTGCAAGTTGATGGGGAAATGGTAGAAATTGGTGCTGTTTCAATGGGTAACCCGCATGGCGTGTTGATGGTGGACGATGTAGATACGGCGCCGGTTGAGACTTTGGGTAAAAAACTGGAGTCGCATAAATCATTTCCAGCTAGGGCTAATATCGGATTCATGCAAATAGTCTCTGAGAATAAAATTAGACTGCGCGTTTATGAGCGTGGCTCAGGTGAAACGCTCGCCTGTGGGTCTGGTGCATGTGCTGCGGTTGTTGTGGGGCGGATGTGGGGATTGTTGAGTGAGCGGGTGGAGGTATCATTACCCGGTGGAGAGTTGGTTATTCGCTGGGCAGGAGATAAATCGTCGGTTATGTTAACGGGGCCGGCAGAGTTTGTTTTTGATGGCGAAATTAATATTTGAATTGTACTTTTGTTAGTATTTCACAATCACCCTGAGGTTGATTGTGACTTCATAAGTCGATGGTTTTTACTGATCAGCTGAATTATACTGTTCTACAAAATCAGTGTAACAGGAATGATAAATGACATTGCAATCCCAATCAGGCGACTCTACTTTGGCTCAAGCATGTACTGCAAAAGATGTTGAAGTTTATCTTGATAAACACCCTGAATTTTTTCAGGAATATCCAGAGCTTTTAGTTGAACTAAAAGTTCCGCATCCTTCAGGTGGTGCAGTTTCTCTGATTGAGCGCCAGGTCGCTT
>JAOTSL010000156.1 GCA_029864945.1 Gammaproteobacteria bacterium | reverse complement strand
AACGAGTTGCTACCCACTTGCTGTTTTACTGTTTTGCTGTTTTGCTGTTTTGCTGTTTTGCTATTTTAAAGCTCGGTACTGACGGCCACCTAGGAATATGAAGGTTACACTTCCTATTCCTAGGCCTGCACGAGAAAAGAATCAAATAGGCTACTAAGCCATTGCGGGTTGTTCTTGCAATTGATGGTTTGGAGTAGAACGGGAAATGTCTTTCTCTTCTTCAGTCATATCTATACTGATATTACCAAACAAAGGCGTAGATAAATAACGCTCTCCAGTGTCAGGCAACATACAAAGAATGTTACTGCCTTTTGCTGCTGTTTTAGCAACTTCCAAAGCACAAGCTAATGTTGCACCTGCAGAAATCCCGACAAAGATACCTTCTTTTTGCGCTAAATCTCTAGAGCATTGCATGGCAAGCTCACCATTAACTGGCATAAGAGTATCAATATTAGATGTAGCAACTACCTGTTCAACCAATTTTGGAATAAAGTCTGGAGTCAAGCCCTGCATAGGATGAGGATTGAATGCAGGATGAGTTACATCTGATCCATCAGCAGCATGTGGCTGAGAAACGCCACTCGCAACCAATGCGGCATTTTCAGGCTCACATACAACAATTTTGGTATTTGGACTTTCTTTTTTCAACACCCGTGAAACACCGTTAACAGTACCGCCGGTGCCCATACCACTAACAAAATAATCCAAACTTATGTCTGAAAAGTCATCCATAATTTCTCTGGCTGTCGTGCGCACATGCATCTCTGCATTGGCTGGGTTCTCAAATTGTTTTGACTGCCACCAACCATTCTCTTTTGCCAATTCTGCAGCTTTGGCCACCATGCCAGTACCTTTTTGTGCAGCAGGTGTAAGCACCAATTTTGCACCTAAAAATCGCATAAGTTTGCGACGTTCTATGCTGAAGCTCTCAGCCATAGTAACAACTAACGGATATCCTTTTTGTGCACAAACCATAGCAAGCCCAATTCCGGTGTTACCACTTGTTGCTTCTACAATGGTCTGGCCGGGTTTTAGTTCACCACGTTTTTCCGCGTCTTCAATTACACCCAAAGCCAGCCTATCTTTTACCGAGCCCATGGGATTAAAAGCTTCATTTTTTACAAAAATATTTATGCCTTCAGGCGATAGTTTATTTAAGCGTATTACAGGTGTGTTACCTATTAATTCAAGAATATTTTCATAACGTCTGCCCATTAGATTCTCCTTGTTAAGTGTCTTATTAACTACTATTGTTATCAACCGTCGCCATCAAATATTATTTTGTGGATAGGCAGTATAGAGCACATGTTAGCAAGAATCCAAAGCCATTTAACTGGCTTAGCGGGGCGAGATTTTCTCGGTCGACTTATTGTTGGTATTTAAAAAATTGGAACAGGCGAATGAAAAACTGCTTATATTTGGAAGAGTGGTGAATTATTCATCGAATTGAGGAAAGGCTTTCATCAGGTTGAAAAGATTTATTTCCAGCGCACGCAAAAAATCCTGTATTGTGTTTTGTGCCTCTGTATTAATGTTAACTTGAATCCGAGATATATCTATGAGGTGCTGGTGCTTTTGGTAATGTTAGTATCGGTAGCCATAAATGACACTGTTCGATATCAATATTGAAAACACGCTTGAATAAACGACCACGAACAGACCTTTAGTGAATGCTTATATTCGCCATAGCTTGAACTAATAAATAATTCGCTCTTTTTATTGAATCCTCGAATACTTATAATACTCCTATCCTCTTAATAACAGAGTAAAACCACTATTAAGATGATTAATTATCACCAAGGTCAAAATGTGAAACGGTTACTGGTATCATATTGGGGCTGTCACTTTTAGCTTGTAATCATGAAGAAAACACAAATTCTGAAGTTCAATTAGTGAAGATAGAAGGTATCTGGCAGGACATATGCGATATTACGGGTGATGGTAAATACAGAATGGAGACATTTAAACTTTCCTCAGATAACCCACTAAGCTTTTCTACCAGAAATTATCTTGATGGAATGTGTTTAGAAATCCATTCAAATGAATATCTCAGTAAAAAGTCAGAAACCTTCTTACTCGGGGAGTCAGTAACAACTAATTCTAGATTGAATGAAAAACAACAATCCTAATTGATGAGGGCGTTAGCGTTAATCAGACTTCTTATAGCATTGTAAGTACATTGAAAGACAAACTGACTTTTGGTAAAGGGACTACTGATAGAGATGAAAGTACTGTAGAAAAAAGATCTACTGACTTAAACTTTGATAATTATTTTACTAAAGAATAAGTGTTATATAAGATAACTTCTTTTCAATTATAGCTCTAACGAGAGCAATTTAACTCAGACATTTTGTCTACATTAGGGCTAAGAGGATAGCTAGAATCTATCCCTAATTTATTTAACTTCTAGCTTATAGGTATTGGGAAATGAAAAAAATTTTTATTGGCGTTATCTATGTTTTATCAATCATGCAGACAGGCTGTAATGACAGCGATAATGGAGATCCACAGGCTACGTTAAATACCGGTATTTTTATAGATAGCCCTGTCGCCAATCTTAGTTACCAAACTGAGACTCAATCAGGAACGACTAATTCCAATGGAGAATTTACCTATCAAGATGGAGAAACCATCACCTTTTCCATAGGAGCATTAGAATTCCCCGTCGTGACGGCAGCAGATATTATTACACCAATTACTTTAGCCGGTTCTACATCAGTTACCGACCAAAAAGCTACCAATATTGCAAGGCTGCTACAGTCTTTAGATCAAGATGGTAACCCAGATAATGGTATTGCTATTCCTACTAATTCGGCCAATATCGCTTCGTCTGTGAATTTCGATCTAGATTCAACCTCCTTCGAAAATAATTCGGCTGTTATCAATTTAATCGCAAATTCGGGATCTTCAAACACCACTTTAGTTGCAGCTACAGCTGCACAAGAACATGTAACTTCTACTCTTGATAATTTAATCACTGGAGTATGGCGAACTAAAGTCGGTGCCGGATTTATTTATTTAGTTACGTTTAAAGACAATACTTTTTTATATGCAGAAAGCGACTTAATTCCAAAGTTTACTGAAGAAGATGGCCTCGAAGTTGGTACCTACAATTACGAATCAAACTCTGAAAGTATTACCTTTAATATTACCTATGATGACAATGCGCCAGGAGAGGACTCTGGAATTGGTGATATTGGTGTGCCAGTGGTTATATCTGCTAAATTAGCGGATGGAAATAATACGTTAAATCTTGGAGACGGCACCATCCTTTTAAGTTCTGTAAACTTTTCTAGCAGCTTAGAAATTGCTGGAACATGGCGTTCAACAAACGGAGCAGGGTTCAGTTATTTAGTCATGTTTGCAGACAAAACATTTTTGTATGCCGAAAACGACCTAACAGTAACTACAAATGGAGAAAATGGCCTTGAAGTTGGTACTTACACTTACGACTCAAACTCTGGAAACATCACCTTCAATATTGTCTATGATGACAATGCGCCAGGCCAAGATTCTGGAGTTGGTGATATTGGTACGCCAGTAGTGATGGATGCAGTTCTGTCAAATGAAAACAATACATTAACTATTGCAGGAGGCGCTGTTATTTTATCTAAGAGTTTATAATTCATACCCCCTAACAAACACCATCAACACAGAAGGTTTGGGGCTGTACTACGAAAAACTAGCACAGCCCCAAACACACATCAAAGATATAAAATTTCACGTACTGCAACTGAAGTTTTGCAAAAATTATAATTCAATATAATTGAAATTAAAAATTTCATTGCTTAGTTAAATATCTACTTCGATGAACAGTAAAGACATTGAGAATTTCTCCTGAATGCCAGCAATGAGTGCACCTGTACCATCGCCTACACTGTTTGACCTGATATCAACTTTTATCGATATATGAAAAAAAACGAGAACAGATCATACTTTTTATAAAAGACTTAAGTGGACTTAAGCTGATAGCACTAACCCGTGATCGACCGTGGTTTATTGACAATCAATTAGGAGTCATCACCATTCAAATAGTACAAATACAAATCATGTATCAATGCTTTTTAACCTGAGGTAGATCAGAATGCCCAACTCAAATTAACGTTAGTATAAACACCGCTGGATTTAGCAACAGGATCAATTCCAGCCTGCGTAGTAGACAAGTCATTCTTCACCAATGCCCTGGAGTCCTTTGCAATTTCCACATCCCCCGCATTAATTTTCATCTCACCTAACACTGCATGGGTATAGCCCAGCTGAAACTCCAAGCCAAGCGCCTCAGTGAAACTATAATGCCCCATGAGCGCTAACTGCCCACCTAAGCCGGAAAATGCAGCTGTCACTGCCTCACCCTCATTAATAGTGCCTTCAGATAAAATTACCGGCGGTGTTTTCCCCGTAATAACGGCTGCCTCACCGAGCGCTATAGTGCCACCAAACAAGCCTAATTTAGGCACAACTCCAAACGTTAAACCATTACCGCTATACAACCCAAAGTGATAGCCACCTAACAATCCGACAATAGAGCTTTCACCCGCAACAGCATATTGTAAGTCCCACACCCAATTTCTATTGCGATACCCGACACCAAAACCACTCTGGCTTCCATCAACAACACCATTAGTTAACGGTAGACTCACACGACCTTCCCCACCCCCGGTACCAAACGATTCTCAGTCGGATAAATGAATATCTTCTAGGCCATCTATACTCAAAGGTAGCGTTGCGGCACCAATCACCCAATACGTTGTAGGCCTATCCGCAAGCACACTCGCACTACTCAACACGCCAAAGAGTACGCCAAAAACTATTGCGGAATTTTTAAAACAAATCATTGTATCTTCTCCCCGTTAAATTAAATCAATAAACATAATTAAGGCGGAGTGGAGTATAAAGCACGTCTTTATAAAAAACTAAAAATATTCAATTAGAAAAACATGTATACCTTTAATCTTTTTCGCCTCAATTACTAAAAAATACCTTAACTCTAAGATCAAGAATTATTGAAATAGACTTAAGCTGAATTACGAATTACGACAACAAGACTTGCTGTCACTAAGCGCGAAATACAACTTACATTTATTTTAAATAATATCGAATAACACTATGTATAGCACGCATTTATATAACCCATATAACTTTATTAAACTCAAATTTAATAAGACTATGGAAACACATACACCTTACCAAGAAATAAAAAAAGAAACTGACAAACCATTAAGTCAAGCACCACATAAATACAAAACAGACCTGATACTGATAAAATATTTACGGATAAAAAACAATATCACCCGTCATTATATTACAAAAAATACGAGATCTATTACAAAATACTACCAACAAACATTCATAATTATTTTATAAGCACAATGGGTTTCGTTATTGTTTTTTCCACTCGGCATAGATTTGTTTTTGGCGATTTTTGACAAGGGCACTGCTGGTGCTGAAGGCTTCAAAAGCTATTCGCGTCAACTTGCTAGCTCTCGAGCTTTAGATCCATAAAATGTAAACCCGCCTTCAGGCCGAAACTGCAAATACTGTAGAAAAAATCAGATGCTCATACGCTAAGTTTTTTCTCCTGACGGAGTCAGAACTTATAAAGACGTACAAGCACCTAAGTTATGAGTAAAGATGCCACATTTTTCAACTAATGTGAAAGAACCTAGTCGTCAGAATCCGTACCACTGCTTTCGCCATCCTCATCAGGCAAGGTGCCGGTGCTGCAGCTTTCAATTTCTATCCGACTAACGGTCATTAGAGTTGCGGGATCATTGACGGTGCCTTTGACTTCAATGTTGGCATTGTCTACGAGACAGCTGCTATTGCCTTCTTTGTACCAAGCATTCGTTAAATCCAGGGCGATGGTGCTGCCAGGTAGAGTGAAATGCTCATGCTCAGTTACGTTGAGGGTGCTTGTTGACAGAGTGTACGTGCCTTTGGCCTCGGCCAGCTCGCCGTTATAGCCAGAACTAATTAAGCTATAAGTTGAGGGCGCGTCTTCGACTTCAACAATACTGGCGTCTAGGTCGCTGCAATCCCAACTGCCACGGATTTCTACCTTTTGATTTACGCTTACCATGCTGGCCGTACCGCGGGTGTAGGTTGCGGATGCCATATTGATGACATTGATGGTATCGCTGCTAGGTAGGAAAGAAGCCTCTTCCAAGTCTAAGGTGTAAGTATTATTGATAACGTCATGGGCGGTAATAAAACCCTCCACCTCGACAAGGGAGCTGCTACACAAGGCACCTTGCTTGCCCTGGTCTGTAGCTTTAGGATTAACAATCAGTGACAATAACTCTAGGCGTAGTTCGTTTCCGTTGTAGTTGCCAAAGAACTGGATGATGTCGCCAATTTTTAAATCAGCCAATACCAGCAGTGCCTTGTTAGTTTCATTCACCATGGAAGCAAAACTAGGCACAGTGACTACAACAACGCTGCCATCTGCCAAGATGACGGTAATGGTTTTGCCAACAAGATCCACACTGCTAATAGTACCTTTGAGTTGGCCATAAAGACGCTGGAAGGTCGCGGTATTAGTAACGACTTCAATTACTGGCGCAACGAGGTTTTGTGCAGTAGGAATAAAACTAGCGAGATCAAACCGTAGCGCAAACTCACTGGCAACGTTGGTAACCAATGTTAGGTTAAGTGGGACGGTAATATCATAAGTGGGATCGGATCCCGCGCTGATGCTAACGGTAGTGCCATCGACGTCGTTGGCAACTAAGGTGACCGTTGAGCCTATGGTGACGATCAGGCTGTCGTAGCTGCCTATGTCTACATTACTCAGGGTCAACAGTTCAGCCATTCCATCGCGGGTGGTAACGTTGACGCTTTTACCGGCTGCATCCTCAAACAGCACAATATTACTGCCCTTGGTAATGTTTTTAGCCTCAACTTTATACAGGGTGATCCACGCTTCACTGTACCCAGCGGTCGCAAAGGCAGTGAGCGGACTGTTGCTCAGATAGGTGGAAAGTGCGGTGAAGTCAGACTTGAGTTTTTGAGCTTGTTTGACGTCGTCTTTGGCCTTATCAAACGGGTTTTGACAGCCGCCTAGAGCAATAGCCATTGCGATAATAAGACTGGTTTTTTTCATGACATTAACTCCTGTATTAGAGTTTGAGGGATCGCGTCCTGCCAGTTAACAGGGCGCGATTCTAGTCGGAATCTCTCTGTTATACACTAACTATAGAAGGGTTTGAGCATAAATGGAAATGATCATTTAGAGTCTATTTAAACTAAATTATCCATGACCGACAATGGTAGTAGGGCATTTTAGTCAATGGTGAATTTCATCGCTTTCCAAACACTATAATAATTAGAGCCTCCTCAAAAAGTCAG
>JAOTSL010000155.1 GCA_029864945.1 Gammaproteobacteria bacterium | reverse complement strand
ATAAATGTGTATGGCCCGGGTGTGATATTTTTAATTAATCGAAAGGACGGGTTATCTAGCTTGGCATATAAGCCAATTTCTGCAAGATCACTGCACATAAGTGTGAAGTCGTGATTCTCATCCAGCTGGCGAATTCGGCGAATCTTTTCTGACGCTGTTTTATCACCAATATGACAACCAATGGCATAACAAGAGTCTGTTGGATAAACAATTATGCCGCCTTTGCGCAACATTGACGCTGCTTGATTTAGCAAACGCTGCTGTGGATTTTCGGGGTGTATTTGAATGAATAATGTCATTTAACTATTTATCGTTCCGGTTAATTGTTTCTGTTAATTATGCCAATCGTGCCATATAGGTTTTACATGCTCGGGTAACCCGAGGTTTCTACCCAGTTCAATATAAGGATTACCCGGCGCATGAAAGTCAGAGCCTACAGATGCTAACAAATCAAAGCGTCTTGCCAATGATGCCATCGCAGCACGTTCTGCCGACGAGTATCGGTTGCCGATAACCTCCAACCCGATGCCGCCAGCATCTTTAAAATCAAGCACCAGTTTTTCCAGTTTTCTATTAGTCATTCCATATCTTACTGGATGAGCAATAACCGCCTGACCACCTGCCTGAGTTATCCACTCAACGGCGTCTTTCATTGGTACCCAGTGACCTGTCACGTGAGCCCTACCCTTTCGGCCCAACCATTTTTTAAATGCCTCTTTCATATCTTTAACATGATTATGCTCTAATAAAAAACGACCAAAATGGGTGCGTGTTAATGCTTCAAATCCATTTTGTTCGACGACATCCCGCCAAACATTTGGAATACCGGCTTTTTCCAGCTTACTTGCTATTTTTTTCGCGCGACGAACACGTTCTTGTCTAATTTCAGCGAGACCTTGCTGTAGAGCTTCATTTTCTTTGTCAATATTTAAACCAACGATATGGATGGTTTGATTATTATCCCAACTGACCGACACTTCGACACCGTGAATCAAATTGAGCTTTATCTCATCCGCTTTTGCCTGTGCTTCATCGAGTCCACTGGTTTCATCATGATCTGTTAATGCAAGATAGTGAACACCCTTTTCTTTTGCACGTATAACAAGATCAGTCGGAGAAAGTGTACCATCAGAAAAAAGTGTATGGCAGTGTAAGTCGTAAACGGTATACTGCTGATCTTCCGCACCAATTATCTCGATTTCGTTCTGTACTCCAACCTGAGCCTCTTCAGTCATTATACTATCGCTCTAGCACTACGTACGCGACAGCGTATTCTGATTCATCGGCAATGCTCAAGTGCATATTGGTAACGCCTCTATCTAATGCGATTGATTTTGCAACATCAGTAAACTCAAGTACGGGCTTACCCATAGCATCATGACCAACGGAAATATGTGTCATAGATATTCCATCCCGAAAGCCAGTACCTATTGCTTTAACCGCCGCCTCTTTTGCTGCGAATCGTTTTGCGAGAAAAGCACCCTGGCTATTAGCATTTTTAACATTCTCAAATTCTGCAAACTCTACAGCCGATAAAATGCGTTTTGCAAAACGCAAACCGTGTTTATCCAGATTGTCTTTCATTCTTGAAATTTGAACGATGTCTGTACCAATTCCAAATATCATTGCTGGTTCGACAAGGCGAGTTGGCGTGCATTTTCCATTAACATTTTCATTTCTCTAACGGCCTCTGGCAATCCGGTAAAAGCAGCACGAGCAATAATCGCATGGCCAATATTTAATTCTCTAACCGGTAATAATGCGGCAATTGGGGCAACATTATGATAATGCAGACCATGACCTGCATTCACCTGCAAGCCATTGGCAACACCAACTTCCACGGCTTTTTTAATTTTCGCCAGCTCTTTTGCCGCTTGCTCGGCATTTTGCGCATCAGCGTAATGACCCGTATGAATTTCAATGACTGGAGCCCCTACTTCTGCGGCCGCGCAAATTTGTGCTTCATCTGCATCAATAAACAAACTAACAATCACACCCTCATCGGCTAACCGTTGACAGGCATCTTTCATTTTAGATTTTTGACCGAGAACATCGAGCCCGCCTTCAGTCGTCAGCTCTTCGCGTTTTTCCGGCACCAGACAACAATCCTGAGGCTTTATTTTTGAGGCAAAAGATAACATTTCCTCGGTAACAGCCATCTCAAGATTCATCTTAGTTTGCAACATATCCCGAAGTACGAGTACATCTCTTTCCTGAATATGGCGACGGTCTTCCCTTAAATGTAATGTAATACCAGCAGCGCCCGCTTCTTCGGCTAAAAGCGCAGCCTGGACGGGGTCGGGATAAATAGTTCCACGTGCTTGCCTTAGTGTTGCTATGTGATCAATGTTAACGCCGAGTAAAACCTGGTTTGAAGGATACAACATAATATTCTGCCTGAAATTTAAACAATGGATGGATAATATGGCAAAGGATAATAGCATGATTTTGGTTTTTATCAGGCTAAAAATTAGCAGGTAAACGGGGTTGATACTTAGTGGGGAAAATCGCCATGTTAGAAAAACAAGCTAAATTGAAAAAAACAAGTCATTTGTTTTTCAATCGTAAAAAGGGGGGGGGGATATCGTCCCCTTATTTGGTATTGAAGTGCAATTAAATTGCTCAAAGTAAACACCCCCTGAAGGGGGCGTATTAAAATAGGGGTAAAAAACACCTTATAAATTCCAATTGATTTATCGATTGCACAAATAAAAACACACATTAACCAAGGAATAAACCAGTAACGCAAATTTACATTTAAAGCACCATAGTCTATAGTCCCGTTACTTTTTCCTAACGCTGATACACTGCGTTGATGTAAGAGCCTTATTCTAAAAAATACACTTTCGTAATCATTAGGTAATAGTTAGGTAATAAATGGCAGCAAATATCTGCAGTACAAAAAGAATTTTCATTTTTCTAAGTTTAGTTCAAATTTGGTTGTTGATGTTGCCTACTGTATCTGCCGAGGCAAGATACGCTACTGACGAGCTATCAGTTTCACATCAATACGCATATCGTCTAATAACTCGACAAATGGTAACAGATCCAGTTCATCGTTTTTCTGACAATGTTAAACCCATTTCTTTTCGAGAGATCTCATTACTTAGTCCTTCTTCACAAAATAGACAGGGCGAAATAAACAGTGACGGCATACTATTTAATCCCGCTAAAGAACTAAGCATCCACAACACCCGTTCATCAAAGGAAAATGCCAAGGTATATTCCAATTTCGGTGAAAGATTTGATGGCCAACAACTAACAGCTTTTAGCGCTTATGGTAATTTTTATCTCAATAAATATTTTGTTGCCTCTCATGAAACCAGAGTGGATATTGACAAAACAACAAACCAGTTAAGCTTGTATAAATTTCGCCTAAAAACCGGATTTAATCGCTACACCCTGAGCTACGCAAAAGAGTCTCTGGTTTTAGGCCCGGGACATTTTAGCAATCTATTGCTGAGCAATAATGTAGAGCCTGAAAATATCACCATGCTTAAAATCGAAGATCCGTATAAATTACCCTACCTGGGTTACCTTCGTTTATATTTATGGCATATAGCTTACGATGATAAAAAGCGAGTTAATCAAGACCCTAATTTGCTAGGTTTTAGACTCACCATCAAACCAAACAAATATTTTGAAGGAAGTTTAACCCGCACTAGTTATTTTGGTGGCACAAATAACGATACCGTCGGCGGTATAGGAGATATTGTAAAACTGATAACCGCTGCAGATGAAAATGCAAAAACAACCATAAATACAGATCAACTAGCCGCGATGGATCTCTCGTTCTATATTCCTAGTCTCGATAAATACAGTCCATTTAAAGGCGCTAAAATTTACACTGAACGGATGTGGAATGACGTCAAAGCTATTTGGCAAGAGGAAGACAAAGCAGACGGCGTATTATTTAAACTGTTAGGCACGTCCTTTCTTCACGGTATTTACCTGACAACCGGCAAACTGGATTTGCACATTGAATATGTCAAAACAACCAATTCTATTTATGCACATAGTAGTTTTGGTAGGGATGGTTTAACCGATAACGGTTATATTATTGGCCATTTTATTGGCCGTGATGCAAAGGCATATCTTTCAGAACTCTATTACGAGTTCACCCCTAAAATACATGGGCTAGTCCAGGCGGGATACCTAGTCCGCGGATTAAACCTAGTCAAGCAACAACACTCTATTCAATACGGTGCGGGTGCAAACTATTTTCATTCAAGGCAATTGCAATTAGGATTTAACGTCAACTATATAACAAGCGATAGAACTGATACTGATGATTCTGAAGTGGTCTATAATTTTGTAGATCAGTCAGATGAAGAGATTCAAGGTGTAGTTAAGGCAACCTATTTCTTACAATAAAACATCCTCAATAAAAAGTATGAACTCCTATTTAACAGGCTCTCGAATAAAGTCATATTTTTTATTATGGTATTTACTTTTCCTGATTTCCTGCTTCATATTTTTCAAACTAATCATTGGTAGCTCCCATAAGAGTTTTTTACTTATCCAATGAAACACCTTTGAATGAGATATATCAGCCACTATACTTCCGCCGGGTTCACCCATACCTTGAAATATAACTTCAACCATTCCGTTTTCCAGTGGCTTAAACTGCCAAAATGACTTTACCAGAGTCAGGCGAACGTAATCAGGGGATTCAGGAATATAATCGGGCACACTTTGACCATTTATTGTGACACTGAGTGTTGAGGAGTCCTGGCTAATTATTGTATGGACAATGGAATCACGTTTTGAAAATGGAAAATGAGTCGTGTTAACAACATAGGTATAAGCTTCGACATCACTCACTTTTTTTAACACTTTCGCCTGCTCAATGTTATAAACCCAATCAGGCATGGAGTCCACATCGCTTAAAAGAGAAACTAGGCTGTTCAAAGATGCTCTAACTTTAGCAATGCCTCTAAATTCTATATTACCTGAATTATGCTTCCGATAATAAATCGCAATATCTACATCTTTATCTTCTATCTCCAACTCCCATGGGCTACTATCAGCTGAAGCACTGTACGCGATTAGTAAAGATAAAATTAGAATCAGATAGCATTTATGCATAAGTAGAGAAACATGTTTTATGTCTGTGATATTTGTATATAATGTACGGCTTTGACTCGCCAACTATTGAACAGCTTATCAGCTATTGATAGTGATAGTTGATATTTATTAGCTTTCTCTTTTCGCTTGGTATTTAATCTCACATCTTATAAGTAGAAAGTAGAACGCACTGGTTTTAATCAATAGTATGTGTTTTAGTTAAAATATATACTATTTTAGTTTAAATTAGCCTAACGTTAAAAAATGAATTTATTTGTTGCCAATATTTAATGCATATTTGTCATATTAATTTAGCCCGGGGCTTTCGCGGCGGAGAGCGTCAGACTTTGCTCTTAATAAAAGGCCTAAGTAAAAAAAACATACATCAAACATTGATTTGTCGTAAGCATCATATGCTGGCTGATAAAGCGGCTACCTTAGAAAATTTAACCATTATCGCGTTAGATAAGCCCTTTTTACTTAACATCCTTAAGACCAGACAATTTGATCTAGTACATGCCCATGAAGGTCGTGCGTCTCATTTTGCTTTCTATAGTCATTTATTAACCAAAAAACCATATTTAATTACGCGTAGAATACCTAACCTGCCTAAAAACTTTATTCCAACCCTGTTCGTGTACAAATACGCCAGTAGGATTGTGGCTTTATCTCAAGCCATTAAAAATAACTTGCTTGATTATCAACCAAAACTGAATATCGATATCATTCCATCCATGTGCAGTGACCTAGATTTTGACGCACATAATGTTGAGGTTTTAAAGAAAAAGCATCACGATAAATTCATCGTCGGCCATATTGGTGCGCTGGTTAATCACCACAAGGGACAGCGAAACATAATTGAAGCAGCGAAAAAGCTGGAACACTCTCATCCCAATATGCAGTTTTTACTAGTAGGCGGTGGAAAAGATGAAGAATGGCTCAAAAAAGAGGCGGAATCTTTGTCAAACGTCGAATTCACAGGGTTTGTTGATAATGTAGGCGATTACCTGAAATTATTCGATTTATTTGTCTTCCCCTCTTTAGAAGAAGGGTTTGGATCAATCCTGCTTGATGCTATGCAGTATCAGGTTCCCATCATTGCATCAAATGTTGATGGTATCCCTGATTTCGTAAAAAATGAAAATAATGGTTTACTAATTTCACCCAATAATACTCAACAACTTATTGATGCGATCTTGAAACTTGAATCAAATAGGTCTCTAGCAGAAACACTTGCCGTTAATGCAACAGAAACGGTTAATTCTCACTCTATAAATAAAATAGCTGATAGCTATCTCAATATTTATTGCCAACTATTACCCCAATTTAAGAACACAATATTAAAAAAAAACTCTACCGTTTAATTTGATCAAAAAGCATTTTTATTGAGAGTTTTTATTGAGAGCTTTCCATTTTGTCACCCCTTTTCACACAGCCAGTAAAAACCAAAACCAGGTACAACCAGTGACTCTTTAAAAACATCAGGTGAGCGACCTGAATAAAGGTCAACTAGCTGGCTATGTTGATTACCCGCCCAATCCCCTACATCATTAAGATTAAGATGTTGGGGCTTACCATCAAAGTTTGCAACAACCAATACTCTTTCGGATTGCTTTAATAGATTATAACGACCGAATACAAATAGATGAGGGTTGTGCACCTCGATCAGTTCACGATTATTGAAGTCTGCAAACACTTCAATTTCCTTACGTACCGAAATCATTCTTTTAAGTGCGCTAAAAATTTTATATTCTACTGTTCCGGGAATGTTTCTATTCTCTGCTTTTTTCCAGTCAATAATTGGGCGGTGCACCCAGCGTGAATCACCTACCTTATGGGGATCATCCTGGTATGAAACATCATTTAATTTACCAAGCTCATCACCATAATAAATTAACGGCATGCCACCAAATGACATAATCATACTGTGGAGTAATAAAATAGTTTCAACTGCATCTGCTGTTGCTTTAGGGTCACTCTCTTCCAACGCGTATTGCAGGCCAGCAAGAGATGCCAATGAACCGGAAATCCTTGCATCGCCGGTTTTTTTGTTGTGCCCAAAAGTTAAACCTCTAGCATGAGAGTTATCGAAGCTCCCGGTATAATAGTCAATTAGAAATTTGCGGTGAGTAGTAAAATCATAACCTGCCAACTGAACATCAGTATCATCAAAACCGAGCCCAATGTCATCATGACAACGTATATAGTTGAGCCAGGTGGCTCGATCCAGCTTTACTGGCAGGCTTTTTATTCCCTGGTTGAGAAGCTTTGCGTTTTTAGTTGCCACCGCCTCCCCCCTT
>JAOTSL010000154.1 GCA_029864945.1 Gammaproteobacteria bacterium | reverse complement strand
ATACGGTTTTCTTTAAATACATCAAGCTCTAAAGTTGCATATAAGTTGGTGGCTTTATCCATCAATGCTTTGCCCAAACCGCTCCCATGATAATCAGGGTCAACAAAGAGTCCACCCACTTCATTACCAATAAGTGCGATAAAGCCAATGATTTTTTCATTATCTACGGTAACCCAGGTATCTGCATTTGGCAAATATATGTTCGATATATTCTGGCGCTCCTATTCAATAAACGATTATTGTAAAAAAGGGTACGCAAGTCTATTCGCGTTATCCCATGCTAATAGCAGTTCATTAACATCACGGTTTTCATGCTGCCGTATTTGTACGTTCATTGTCATTCAGAACACCTTGCTGTATGGACATTTCATTATATTTAAAGTAAATCGACAACAGTTTTATTGCATAACTGCTGTCACTTCCTTCGTTCCCAAATTTTTAAAAATCTTCAAAATAAATAGCTCAACCCCATATTGAATAAGTGATGACGATTATGGAAGTTATTGTTGAAATTTCTATTAATATTCTCGATTAGCTTAATTCGGTCACTATCTTGTAATTGCATGGAACTCCTTACACTCGTGTCTGGAGTCGGTACACCGGTAAACCAATCCATGGTGAAGTCAGCACTAAAACGCAGTACCTTTGTTATGGGTACGGCGAACCCAAACCCAATGGCTGGTCGAATGGCTTGGTTCCGAGTAATGTTAACATCAAGATCCGTCATGTATTGATTGGCGCCGATGATGCGGCTCGTGGTTTCGAAATGCATTTTTTCGGAATCGTTATCATTGTACGCGGCTGCTAATGTGAGATAGACAAAGCGGTTCCACGGGAAAAACTTCATCTGTAACATTCCCCTCTGCCCTACACTTTCGCTTGAAGAACTAAGACCATTTTGCCCGAAGTCTGCATTAAATGATTCCCCGTCTCTCTCTAAAGAATCACTGAATTGGTAATACCCTCCGAATTCAAAAAGTCCGTGCCTTTTCGCAATACCCAAAGACGGCTTGAAACTACCTGAGAGAACAGGCACTTCACCAAACCCAACGAATACAGAATTATCCTGTGCGTAACTTAATGTTGGTAACATAATTGATAGTATAAGAATTAAATTTTTCATGGCTTAGCTCTCACTGTGTAGTAGTTTGTATTTTACAAATCCTGGCGCTAGTTGGGAGACCATCCAGCCTAACTTGGCACTTTTCAGTACGATAAGATCGTGATTAAGGTTCACTCCGATTTCCTGAGCCAGAACATCCGGATTAATCCCATTTTTTGAGGCATTATCGGTCATATTGGTTTTAATCAAACCTGGTATGACTTCAGTCACTGAAACATTTGTGGCTCGAAGTTGTGCGCGTAAATTGTTTACCCAATTTGCAAGCGCAGCCTTGCTTGAGCAATATCCTGGCGCTGTTACCTTAGGCCCCAACTGTAGAAGCGAGGTGATGATAAGTATTTTTGATTCTGCTTTGAGCAAGTTTGGGATCAGGGCCGCGGTTATTTTTACTGGCGCCAAAAAATTAACTGATATTTCTTTAGAAAAGATCCCATAAAAATGCGTTTCGTTTAAAATGTCATATCTATTTTGTATTCCAGCGTTATGAACGAGTAAGTTCAGTGTCTGATATTTGTTCTCAAATTGCCTGATGAATTCGTCGATGGATTCGCTCTGTGATAAATCGCAGATAAAAAAGTCGTCGATGACGTTTCCATCGGCGAGTTGTTGTAGTCGATCCTTTGAGCGGGCAACTCCGATGATATAATAGCCCTGTGATTTGAAGTATCGACTCAGGCTGAGACCAAGACCCCGGCTTGCGCCAGTAATGAGACAAGTTTTCATGAGTTTCTCCTCTTTCAGTTTCAGGCCTTTAGTTTACGGCCTGAAAAGGAGCACCTCATTAACCTATGTTAATACTGCTTCGGATGCGACTGAGTTGAACCGGCGTGATGCCAAGATAAGAGGCGATGTGATATTGGGGAATACGCTTTTCCAAGCCGCGAAACTCTTCTAAAAAGGCATGGTATCGAGTTGATGCATCGAACATAATAAGTTGTGTTTCACGCCGTTCTTTTTCCAACCCACGCATACTCGACTAACTTTCGGCCGAGTATATTTAAAGTAGGATACTGATTATATAGCGCGCTAAGTTCATCATATTTTGCAACAAGGAGTTTAGATTTTTCTAATGCGCCTATATAGACTGGACTAGGTATATTCATTACCAGCGAGGTCAATGGCGCAACGAAGCTACCGTTTAGAAAAAAGTGTTTGTTAAATTCTTCCCCTTTGGGTGATATGTAGTATGAGCGTAATAAACCGCTGGTGACATAAGCGATTTCGTCACCGACTTCACCCTCAGTAACAAAACTCTTTCCCTTTTCAATAACTTTGATCTGGAATAGACCCAAAAAAGCTAACAAAACATTCTCTTCTAGCTCCACAACTCTGGATATCGTTTCCTGAAGACCTTGAATTTCTAGGCTATTTTCAATCATGAAAAAATAAGCTTCCTTATTTACATATGTTAATGAGAATCGTCGTCACTCACCATACACTGAACCTGTCACGAATCAATAATATGGAGATGGAAATTATGAAATTAACTAAGTTTATCGTACTCGCTTTACTATTTGTATCTTCCAATGCATATGCTTTTTTTGAAAAGTATATCTATACGGAAATTACCATTAACACTCCTGTGGAAGCGGTATGGGCAGTGTTGGTCAATAATCAGGATTACCCAAATTGGAATCCCTATCACGTCAGAGTGGAAGGTCAGTTAAAAAAAGGCGAAAAACTCTTCGTTAAGATTCACAAGCCCAACGGCGCAAAAGTGGAAATCGAACCACATGTGATGCGTATTTATCCGTTCAAGGAATTGACTTGGGGCGGAGGCATAAAAGGCATATTCTTTGGTGAGCACGTATTTCTATTAGAGGCGATCGACGCCAATACCACACGCCTCATTCAAAAAGAAGAATTCAGTGGTATCGCCATTCCTTTTGCAGCACTTGAGGCAATAGAAGAAGGTTACACCCAGATGAATGAGGCACTTAAGCAAAAGCTTGAGACAAATCAATAGACGAAATAACAAATCAAGATAGAGGACATCAACATGCATACCAAATATATTCCACTGACCAGTAGCTTTATAGCCTTTTCCACGGCCATATTGTCGCCGGTTGATGCTACCGAAAGAAGGATTACATTTTTCTACTATGTGTTCGTTTTATCGCAGATCATATTTATCGCCATCTTTTTACAAATAAGAAATTATTTCAGTAAAAGTGATTCTCTTTTGCTTACTCTAGCAACCGGCTTTGGCGCTCTTGCAGGGTTTGCTCAGGCGATTAGTTTTTTAAGATGGCCTTTCCTAGCACCTTACCTCTCGTCGCTGATATCCAAGCCTGAAACGAGTATGTCACAAACAGTCTCTGCTTCGACCTAGGCGAAGAAGGTTGCACAGCATGTACGGAAATGAAACTTCATCAAACACTTACCAATATAAAAACAAGTCGTGACACAAATTTATTAGGTATACGAACTGGTTATAAGTACCTAATTAACAAACCTTTTATGTTAGGCCTTGGGTCGGTGTCGATCGAAATATATCAGATACCTCTACAGTGAAATTAGCTGGTGAAAATCATGAGTTTGCGAAATAGGAAATTTTCCGACTACGCATTTAACCTAGAATCCGCAGTTAGACTCGACTTTATAGTGAAAGATATTGATGTGCATAGTGAATTTAAAAAATGCGTGGTCACCTTATTGGTGATCAGCAGTTTTCTAAATTGACTAGGTGCATCAAGAGCTTGTGCTAGAAATCGCGATCTAACTGCGGAATCTAGGTTTAAGTATGCAGTTTTATTTCTATTCTACTATGAATATTTGATTAGAACCTTGACTTACCCATGATATTGGTTAACACTGTTAACATGAGTGAGAGTAAAGAGCTAATTTTGTCGTGTGCTAGGGATATCTTTTTGAAGGAAGGCCTATCGCATTTTTCCATGCGTAAAGTGGCTTCTTGTGTTGGCATGAGTGCTACCGCACTTTATCGGCACTACACCAACAAGGAGGAACTGTTGTTTCAGGTGCTCTTGCGTGGATATCAAATTTTTTCTCGCTACCTGGAAAAGGTAAATGACAAGCAGGACCCCTTGGTGTGTTTAGAGAAGTCTGTGCTGGCATATTTAAATTTTGCACTCGCGGAGAAACCGTATTACGAAGTGATGTTTATGTCTAATGATCAAATGACGGGGTTAAAAAAGTTGAATTCCGAAGGGGCGAAAGAGATGCGTCATAGTTTTGAATTGTTACAACATCGAGTACAGCGAGCAATTGACCAAAAATTAGTGAAGACTGATGATAGTTATGTCGCTTCCTTTGGTTTATGGGCTTACGCACACGGGCAAATTTCGTTGTTTCTATCGGGCAGAGCGGAAGTCAATCGCAAACAATTTGTGAAAGTCTATCGAAGCTTGATAAAATCTTATATCCAACAGATGTAGATTTTTTTTGCGCCAGAGGTTAACGGTGTTAACTTTGGAGACTATAATTTCATTTTTTTACAGGAGGGTAACATGCCTACTATGTTAGCAACAATATCGTTTTTAATGCTCTTATCTCCATTAGCTGTTGGCGCTGAGCCAGTAACACAGATTATTGAAGGCAAGAGTGTGAGTCTATTCACGGTGTTATATCCAAAAGAAAATTCGGAAACCATCATATTATTACACGGCGGCCCAGGTGTACCCATGGATTTTGATCCGATTGTAGAGGTGCTGTCAAAAAAGTATCAGTTAATTGTATTTGATCAACGCGGTACCGGGCGATCGCCTATAACGAATTCCAATTACAGTATGGATGCCTACGTGCAGGATATAAATTCTATTGCGGAGCAACTTGACTTACTCAATTTTCACATCTTTGGGCATTCATGGGGCGGATTGTACGCGCAGATATATGCTGAGAAGTTTCCTGAGAAAGTAATAAGTTTGTTTTTAAGTAGTCCGAGCTCAGGGACCGGAGAGCAGTGGAGGAAAACAGAAAGTGAAGTTCTTGAATTTAATAAATCAAAAACTACCACCTGGCAATGGTTGATGATGGGCATAGATTCTTTGCGAGGAATGCTGGGTAGTGATAGCGCCTATCAATCATTGTTTAGGCAAGTTATTGCTAATTACAATAAGGGCCTGGATGTAGAAGTGTCAGCGAGCGAAGAAATTCTTGAACAAGTGAGAGCGGATCCAGTAAACAAAACACGAAAGCATATTTTGGAATACCCAATATTAGATAGCCCGGTGAGTTATCGTTTTCCGATTGTGGTGCAATACGGGGAGGAAGATATATACGCTCAAAGTAAACAACACCTAGTTGAACGATTTCCAGAAGCCAAAATTTCAATCATTAAAAATGCGGGGCATTTAGCATGGTTGAATAACCCGCATGATTTTAATGATCTTCTCCATAATTTTTATCGCTTAAATTAGATTATATAGAAGATTAATTCCCTGCGTTGTTCAATAGTCGTTTGGTTAATAAATTGGAAAGGTCGGTATCATGAAATCAAAAGTTCAGATTATTATACTATTGATTATGAGTACTTTCGCTATGGCTGAACAAAATGGAATTGCTATGATAAATGATGTCTTAGATCGAAAGATTAAAGAAGATAAAATTCCCGGGCTGCAATATACCGTGCTAGACGATAGCAATCTGATATTTGAATATTCGAGTGGATTTAGGGATTTAAGAAAAAAAGATCCAGTGACAAGCAATACGGCATTTATGCTAAATTCCAGTACCAAGGTATTTACTGCTGCTGCAATATTACAATTGGTTGAGAAAGGACAAGTTGATCTCGATCATCGTTTAAGTAAATATTATTCTGATCATCCTTATAGTAATGAGATTACAATTCGTCATTTGTTAAGTCAGACATCGGGGATCCCCAATCCTTTACCATTGAAGTGGTTGCATTTAAAAGAAAATCATAGCAAGTTTGACGAAAAGAGAGCGTTAGTAAATATCCTGGCTGATAACGCTTCGTTATCTTTTCCCCCTGGAGAAAAATATGGATATTCCAATATTGCCTATTGGCTACTCGGTAAAGTTATAGAGGCAGTTTCTGGTGAAACTTATTGTGATTATTTGCGACACCATGTGTTTGATCCACTGAAAATTACATCGAGTGAATTAGGCTGCACGATACCTGATGATAATACTTTGGCGGTTGGTTATCAGAAAAAATATTCGTTTTTTAGTATTTTTCTTTATTTTTCCGGTGTTTCAACGTTTTTTTCTGATACTCAAGATGGCTATCTCGCTTTTAAGCAGATCTATCACAATGGGCCATCCTATGGCGGCTTATATGGCTCAGGGCAAGGAATCGCTAAATTTCTCAGTGACATGCTGAGCGAAAATCCAGTGGTGTTTGGCCGTGAAATGCGAGATTTATTTTTTACTAAACAAGCCACTTCCACTGGTGAGCCGGTGGCCATGACCTTGGGTTGGCGTACAGGGTCAATAAATAATATTTCGTATTTTGAAAAGCCGGGAGGTGGGCCAGGCGGGCACAGTAATATTCGAATTTATCCTGATAAGAAAATGGCGACTATTTTTCTGATAAATAAAACTGAAGTATCGGAATCTACGATTTCTCAACGATCTAATTACCTTGATAGCTTATTTTTTTCTGCGTATGAAGGTAATGCCAAATGAAAATTAATTTTTAAAAAGGAACGCCCTATTTCCAGCTTTATGGTCAGCCAGAAAGTTGTTCACGAAGCACTGGGGACTTGCACTTTGCTGTTAGAATTTTCGCTCGACTTTTTATCTGCTAAATGTTATCGGCAGGCACTATAATGATTCTTCAACAAAATTTATTAGGTGCCTTCTACAAATTAAAGCAGCTAATGGTCTGGTTTATTCATTGTCTGTTTCTGACTAATTATGATGTGCCAAAAGTAAAGCAATAAAATTCAAAACCCATAAGGGGTCGATCCTATTTAATACAATCAAAGAAAGTAATAAAAGAACAATAAAGGATAGGGTGAGGCCATTCCTATTTAATAATACAGGAGTTAAAATTGCTAAGGAATCAGTTAGGTATTATTAAATTGGTTTGACCCCTTTCTTTTCTTTACCCCTTTCTTTTTCTAAATTCGAAAGGAAACGCACCAGAACTAGGCTTCATTCCTTTAGTGACGTATATTCCATTAAATCATTGACTGAAGCACCACCTGACAGCTACTAAACAAATGGGTGTACGTGGTAATCCCTACCTAGATGATGTCTCACATCCCGCAACATTTCCGTCTTCAATGAGAACGAACAAATATATCAAGAATATTCAATCCTAGACGATAACAGTTCTGTACACTTATCAAGATGGATTGGCCTATGATTTATCAAAGGAGTAAGTACAATAACTGGTTGTG
>JAOTSL010000153.1 GCA_029864945.1 Gammaproteobacteria bacterium | reverse complement strand
GGTTAATGGGCTCTATTGTGTTTATGTAATGTTTTTATTAAATTTAATATAAATCAGGTAGTTGGTATGGAATATTTTTATACGATTGTTTTTTATGCTGGAACAGGGTTTTTATGTTGGTGGGGATATACGACTTTACTCAATAAAAAAACTGAAAAAAGTCTAGAGAGGTTGCATCAATCTATTTCATCGGGGTTGGGTGAGCCTGCGTCATTGCATCCAATTATTGATACCGCATTGTGTGTAGGTTGCACCTCTTGTATTGAAGCGTGTCCCGAAAAAAAAGTGTTTGGTTTAGTTGATAACAGAGCGACATTGGTAACTGCTAGTGCCTGCATAGGGCATGGACGTTGTGCCACTGCCTGTCCCACTGAAGGCATTACATTGGTATTTGGTACGGAAACACGTGGAATAGATATTCCTCAGTTGAATGGAGATTTAGAGACTAATGTGCCAGGTATTTTTATTGCGGGCGAATTGGGTGGCATGGGCCTGATTCGAAATGCGATAAAACAGGGTAAGACTGCAGTTTCGCATATTGCTGAACTTGAAGGTTTAAATCAGCCGGATTGTTATGATCTTATCATTATTGGGTCTGGGCCGGCAGGGATTGGTGCGGCGTTGGCTGCTAAGGAAAAAAATCTAAATTATATCGTAATAGAGCAGGACTCACTTGGTGGAACCGTCTTTCAATATCCTCGTGGCAAAATTGTTATGACAGCGCCAATTGAACTGCCGCTTGAGGGTATGATGAATTTTAAAGAAACAACCAAAGAACAATTATTGGAGTTCTGGACTGGAATTGTGGCCAAGCACGAGTTAAATATTTCTTATCATGAGCGAATGGATAAAATAGAAGCTGCCGGAGAAAGAAAAGACGATGGTTTTATCGTGACCACCTCAAAAGGAAAACATAATACACGCTCGGTATTACTTGCTATTGGCAGAAGGGGGACGCCACGTAAGATGGATGTACCCGGTGAGGAGCTTCCTAAAGTGGTGTACAGTATGATTGATCCTGCTCAGTACACAAATCAGCATGTGTTGGTTGTTGGTGGTGGTGATAGTGCATTGGAGGCAGCTTGTAGTATTGCAGATGAACCGGATACGACGGTGACACTGTCATATCGTTCGGATAGTTTCTCTCGTGCTAAAGCAAAGAATAGAGAGCGTGTCGAGGTGGCTGAGAAGGCTGGCAGGCTAACAGTTATGTTTAAGTCTGCGGTTAAAGAAGTTACCCCTGAAAGAGTGGATATAGAATATAACGGTGAGATATCTGCGGTACAAAATGATGCGATTATTGTTTGTGTCGGCGGTATCTTACCAACACAGTTGCTGAAGAATGCTGGAATAAGTGTTGAAACAAAATTTGGAACCGTTTGATTTATGAAATCTTTGTTTAAAGCGAAAAACTGGTACTTTGCTGTAGGATTGTTGTGTTCTATTAATTTGGTGTATAGCCCTATTTTGCAGGCAAAATTATCGCAGGATATATCGATAGCCATTCGTACGAAAAATTTTTCGAAGGCGGTCACGTTATTGGATATCGAAGCAAATAAAGGTAATCGAGATGCGCAATATCAACTTGGTAGCTTTTATCGAAATGGTATTGGTGTAAAAAAAGATTATAAAATGTCATTGTACTGGCTTGAGAAAGCGGCCGAACAAGGACTGGTTAGTGCGCAGTATCAGGTGGGTGTGATGTATATGGACGGCAGGGGTGCTGTTGCCAATGAGCGTAAAGCGCGAAAATGGCTTGAACTTGCGTTTCTTCAAAAACACCCCAAGGCCGAGAGAGTTTTAAAGAATCTCTCTAATCCTCGGGCACTTGATGCACCAAAAATGATAAATAATCGCCCTGTATCGACTGAGGATTTACTTAGAGATGCAATTGTTGAAGGTAATACTTTAAAAGTAAAAAAGTTACTTACTTCAGTATCGAACGTGGATGTTGTAGATGAGTTTGGAACCAGCCTATTAATGGATGCTGTTAATCACGATCATAAAAAAATAGTGGGTCTTTTATTGCGGCGTGGTGCGTCACCAAATGTGGCTACAAAACAGGGTGACACGCCCTTGTTGCTAGCAACAAGAAAAAATTATGAATTTATTGTTAAAGCACTATTGTCAGCAAATGCGGATATTGATGCAAGGGATAAACAGGGGAATACACCTTTGTTGATTGCGATAAGGGATTCTCATCCTGCATTGATCAATCTTTTGTTAGCACGAGGCGCTGATGTCAGCTTGAAAAATGAAAAAGGGTGGGGGGCTTTTCGGCTTGCACAGTATAAAAAAAATGACGTGTTACTAGAAATCCTTATTGCTAAAGGCGCGAAAGAATCAGAGACAAAAACAAAACTGGCTAAAAAAACTAAAAAAATATCAGCAGATACATTTTCACCTAAACTGGCTGATTTGAGAAAAGAAACAGAATCGGGTTTGTATACTGGGTTCCCGCCATTGGTGCTTTCTGCCTGGAGAGGGGAGTTAAGCTGGGTGAAATCTTTGTTGGCAGAAAAAGTTGATATCGAAGGGCGTGACCCTGATGGCAATACAGCCTTGCTACGTGCGGCCGAGGGAGGGCATTTGCCGATTGTTGAGTTATTGCTTGAACACGATGCCAGTATGACGGCAGTTGATTCTCGAGGCAGAACGGCTTTGATGCTGTCAGCTGAAAATGGCCATGTAATAACTTTAGCATCGCTAATTGGTGCTGGTGCAGACATGAATCATAAAGCGAAAAATGGTGGGACTGCTTTGACCCATGCTCTTCAAAATAAACAATCTGAAGTTAGCTTTTTACTGATAGCCTACAAGGCAGATGCTAATATAGTTTCTACAGAACATGAAAGCCCGTTATATTTGTCAGTCACTACCGCTTATGACCCAAAGTTATCAGAAGCACTTCTGAAGGATGGAGCAGATCCTGATCAGAAAAATGATGATGGGCGAACTCCTCTGTGGTATACCAGTTCAGCTGGCATGCAGGGAGCAACCAGATTGTTATTAGAATATAAGGCAACCGCGAGTATCGCGGATAAAAATGGTGATGCACCACTTCACATGGCGGTAAGGAATGGCCATGCTGATATTGTTAAATTGTTATTAGCCCAGGATATTGATATTGATCAAGTCAATGGAAATGGAAGTACGGCCATCTCCATAGCTGTACTTACTGGTAACCTTGAAATCGCGAATCTCTTACTTAAAGCAGGCCCTGACCTCGATATTAAAAATAAAAATGGTGATACTGCGCTTATTTATACGGTGAGAAAGGGGAATATTGAAATGTTGAAATTTCTTCTGGAAAATGGCGCAGATCCAGATTTGCGTAATAAGCAAAAAGAGTATGCTTTGTTGCTTGCAAAGGATGCTGGCAAAGAAGAAATAGTGGAAATTTTAAATGAGTACAAGGGGGGATCTAAGTATGTTCCCTGGCTGTTTTAGTATAAATTTACAAAAGTTAATTGTTTTTCGTTAATGAAAGACGCTAACTTTAACCTGATAAGAGACGAGTTGATGTTCTTAGTATATTGTTTACCCAATGCCATTTGTATTTTCAGAGATGGTAATGAATAGCCTTTTTCGTGTTGTTCTTGTGATTGTGTTTTTTGGTTTATCTGGCTGCTCTAATCACGGAGCGCGTGAAGATGATGGCTTTAATAAATATCAACTTCTTCAGGGGACTGAGTTGGTTTATGAGATGACGGAAGAACTTTCTTCTAAGGAGTGGCGGTGGCTTGTTAAATATGAAGATAAAAAATTTTATTATCTGGTAAAAGCCGAGTCCTCTTGGAATATATATTTTTTTAAAGTGTCCAAGGAGGATATATTGATTGATTATGATAATCGGCATTTACCCTCTGAATTGAAGCCTGAAGGTGTACGTTTTTTAATGCCTAAGTAATCCTAGATTCCGCAGTTAGATCGCGATTTCTAGCACAAGCTCTTGATGCACTATAAAGTCGAATCTAACTGCGGATTCTAGGGTAATCGCACCTTAAATAAGCAGTCGTATATTAATAACATATTGTGAGGCCCTCGAAAAACCAAAAATTAACCAGTTTGTTAACCCCCCGTTTTCACGCCAGCTCATAGAATAATCCAATTTCGCCGTATTAAATTTGTAGCAGATAGACATCACCCAAGGCGTGATGGTTGGCTTGCGCTAAATTTAAGAAATGTCGTAACTGCTCAGCGTGTTTAGATTTTACCTCAGATCAAGGCGTTTTCGCACGGAGAGAGGGAGCATATAAAAATATGTGACCGATTGAGTACGAAAACAACGCAGATATGAGGTAAAAGATGAATACGCTGAGTAATTACGAAATGTCATCCATTTTATCAATCGGTTATAATCCGTTGTACAGCAAACGGCTTAATATCATCCTTATACATAAAATTAATGACGAATATAAAAAAGCAGTTTAAGCTTCCAATAACTCAAAGAATTTGCAATAAATTAATGTTTTCTCAAAGTGCAATCATCATAATGGTTAAAAAGTGAGCAATACCTCACGGAATTTAATGATTAAGGTGATGATATTTTTTGCTGGGCCGATAACAAAGGTATTAATATCAGCTAAAAATGCCACATAGATCAAATAATATAAAAAGGCTTTGCAGTAACTAGCGCGGTATTCATACTTGAACTCCCATTTTAATAATAATGGTGTTTTTGTATTGTTAATACTGATACTGATGCATAAGAATAAACGGCGGAAGGTTTTACATGCATAAATATTTAATATTATTATGTTTGTTTTCAGTGCTGTTAACAGCTTGTCAGGATAAAACTGTTGCGCCTAAGCAAGAGTCTTTGACTTCAACTCCCAATGATTTAAACCGCCTTTCAGTCGAAGCTCAGCTAATAAACCCCCGTAGCAAAGTAAATGTTGAGTTTAATTATCGTGTTTTAAATGATTGGGACACGGGATTTAAAGGAAATATAGTATTACAAAATAAAGGTGCTGTAGATATTGATGACTGGAGTCTGAAAGTCAGTATGAATGCTGATATTCAATCTGTCGATGGTGGAACTGTTCGCGAAAACACAAGTAACTCTTTTGGTCCCGGAGCTTATAGTAAAGTCACACCAGGTGACAAGGTTGTTATTAACGACTATTTATTTACACCACAACAGGTTAATACACGCATCCCCGCCGGTGGTGAAGTCACTATTAATTTTATCAGTAACAAAACAACAGGCGATGCAAGGCTATCTAGCATAGTACTCTACGACCTCTCTTCGTTAACTGAATCTGGCCCTGTTGCATTACAAGAATATTTGGTTACTGAGCCAGCAGCGGATGAGATTAGTTTAGTTGCCAAATTGATTGAGACAGAAGATAGTGGACGCGGTACACGAGTACACGTTAGGTTAATTGATGAAAGAGCTATTGCTGAAAAAGAATCTTCATCCTTGGTATTTCGATACTTTTTCGATTTATCCGAAATCATCGCTTTAAATAGCAACGCCGAAATACAGCTGGAAACCTACCATACAAATGGTGGTAGCTTAAAAGTGAGCTCATTCAATGGTTCAAAAACTCAATATTATGTAGAAGGCTTATTTTACGACCCATTAATCCCTCAGGACATTCAAACTAAGCAATGGTTTATGGACTTTTTCATAGGCGTTCCTGTTGGCAATACAGGTTGGGTTGAAAATAATGACTATTCTTTTCTAGGCTTAACCTTTGATTCGAGCCGAAAGACATCATCAATCGTCCTTTATGATATGACATTACCTCAAGGCCAGCAGATTATCCTAGGGTCTGAACCTGTTTGGCAAAGTGGTGAAATTATTGGCGAAGATACAACACCTGTAATTGTAACTCCTGTTGAGCCTACACCAGTGCCAGTTGATCCGGTTCCAGCGCCAGTTGACCCAGTTCCAGCTCCAGTGCCAGTTGACCCAACGCCAACGCCAGTTGACCCAGTTCCAGCTCCAGTGCCCGTTACCCCGCCTTCATATACCGGCTTTGGCCCTGCATTTACACCTGAATTCAATTATTCACAGGCTTTGCAAATGTCCTGGTTGTTTTATGAGGCTCAGCGCTCTGGGCCATTGCCACAATATAATGGTGATTTAGTATTTTTTGATCCGAGAACCGGGAATAAATTACATAATGGCTTTCTTGCAAACCGAGTTCCTTGGCGTGGTGATTCCGATACAGATGATGGAAAAGACCTAGGATTAGATTTATCAGGCGGCTGGCATGACGCTGGTGGTCATGTGAAGTATGGTTTACCGATGGCGTTTTCTGCTAGCTTTTTAGCATGGGGTGTTATCGAGTTTGAAACAGCATTGCAGAACACTGGGCAATTGAAATACGCAAAGGATAATCTGCGCTGGGTAGGTGATTATTTTTTACGAGCACACCCAGAACCAAATGTACTGTACGGGCAAGTAGGCTCAAGTATGGATGATCTCTCTATTTGGGGCCCACCAGAAGTTATGCCGCATGCACGTCCGGCGAGTAAAATTGACTTGCAACACCCTGGCCCAGACCTAGCCGCACAAACAGCTGCTGCGCTGGCAGCTATCTCTATGGTGTTTAAAAATGACGAGCCTGAATATGCCAGTGTGTTATTGCAACATGCAGTAGAATTATATGAGTTTGCAAAAGCAACTATAACAACAGATAAAAACATGGGTCGCTATTCAGATAGCATTACGGATGCGCAAAATTATTATTCATCGTATTCAGGTGCTAAAGACGATATCCCATTTGCAGCGGGTTGGTTATATTTAGCATCTAAGTCACCAAATTATTTGCATGATGCAGAAAATAATTATACGCGTATTGCTGGGCAATCTGGTTATGTCGGATGGACGGCAAACTGGGATGATGTACGTTATGCAACTTACATATTAATGGCAAAAGTACATGCCGACCCTAGCTATAATGCGGATTCATTAATACTGGCCGAAGATAAACAAAATGGTTTTTTCGACTACGACTTTCATTCTCAAAACTTTTTAAACTACTGGTTAAACGGTACAGGTGTAGAGCGAACGCCTGGTGGCATGGCATGGCTTAGTGGTAAAGGCTCAGCCCGCTACAGCACAATGACTGGTTTTCTGGCGTTAGTGTATCGACAACATTTGATTTCTAAAAATAGTTCACCTGTTCTTCAGGAAAACTACCTTAACTTTGCCACAGAGCAGGCAAATTATGTTTTAGGTGATAATCCACTCGGTATGAGTTATATGGTTGGGTTTGGTAATAAATGGTCCCAGGTTGCAAATCATCGAGCATCACATGGATCAAGTACCAATAATATTTATGATCCCATGATACCCCGACATATTCTATACGGTGCATTAGTAGGTGGGCCAAATATAGATGATACCTACACAGAAGATCGTGCAAATGTTTCTCTCACTAATGTCAGTAATGATACAAATGCAGGCTTTAATGGATTGCTAGCGGGTTTAGTTGATGCGCATGGCTCTGAGCCGGTGCTGTCGGTATTTCCTGTTCCTGAAGTAC
>JAOTSL010000152.1 GCA_029864945.1 Gammaproteobacteria bacterium | reverse complement strand
ATTTGAGCAACGGCTTGCAGCAATGGAAGGTGGTGAACGTTGTGTTGCCACTGCCTCAGGCATGGCTGCAATTGCAACTACTTGTTACGGTTTATTGAAGCAAGGCGATCATATAGTTTCATCTCGTTCTATTTTTGGGTCGACGGTTATTTTATTTAATAATTTTGTAGCCAAATTTGGTGTGGATGTGAGCTATGTTCCGCAAACGGATTACACGGAATGGGAAGCGGCGATTACTCCGAAAACCCGATTTTTATTTTTGGAAACGCCTTCTAATCCATTGATTGAAATTGTTGATATTGTGCGATTGTCAGAAATCGCAAAAAAGCACAATTGTTTACTGGTTGTTGATAATTGTTTTTGTACACCTGTATTGCAAAAACCGTTAAACCTGGGTGCAGATATTGTTATTCACTCAGCTACAAAATATTTGGACGGGCAGGGCCGTTGTATCGGCGGTGCTATTGTCGGTAGTGAAGCAATTGTTGGTGATTCTATTTATGGTTTTTTAAGAACTGCCGGCCCGACCATGAGTCCGTTTAGCGCGTGGGTTTTTCTTAAGGGGCTAGAGACCTTACGCATTCGCATGAAAGCGCACAGTGAAAGCGCTTTAGAGCTGGCTCGTTGGTTAGAGGAGCAGGCCGGTGTTGAGCGTGTTAATTATCCCGGCTTGGAAAGTCATCCGCAATATGCTCTGGCCTGTGAGCAGCAATCTGGTTTTGGAGGCGTACTTTCGTTTGTGCTCAAAGATGGAAAAAATGCTGCCTGGACGCTTATTGACAATACTCGTTTACTTTCTATTACTGCTAACCTGGGTGACGCAAAATCAACAATAACCCATCCGGGAACAACAACGCATGGTCGCTTGTCTGATGAAGCGAAAGCGGAAGCCGGTATTGCCCCGGGTTTGGTTCGTGTTTCAGTAGGGCTTGAAGAAATTGAAGATATTAAGGCTGATTTGGCTCGTGGTTTTTCTGTTTTAAAAAACAGGTGATTAATAAAATTAAGGAATAAATGTCAGATGAAGAAAATAGAAGGTTTAGAAAACTTGACGCTTGCACTGTGGGTTGGTTGTATGATTGGTGTCGGCTATATTGCTGCACCGGTTTTGTTTTCTACACTGGATGATCGTCAAGTTGCAGGTATGTTGGCGGGGAAAATGTTTCATGCGGTGACGATAATGGGCTTGATATGCGGTGGCATCTTATTAGTGTTGCGTTATCGTGATGAAAGCGTACAGCTGTTCAAGCAATGGCGTGGATGGTTGTTATTGCTTATGTTGGGTTGTGTGGCCAGCAGTATGTTTGTTCTTCAGCCCATGATTGTAGAAGTAAAAGCATTAGGTTTAATCGAAGGAAGTGACGCGGCCAAAAAATTTGGTATGCTGCACGGAATATCATCTCTGGTATACATGGCATCCGTTATTAGTGGTTGTATACTGTTATTCGTTGGACGAAGGGCATCATTAAAGCAGTAAATCAGTTTTAACGATCCACTATAAATAAAATAGGGTTATTAGGGGTGGCTATTGATTAAGGTGATACTGACTGAAATATGTATTACCTTTTTTGGTTTTAAATTTTATAAGCTATGTGTATCGGATGAGGATTTTTTACAATCAAATAATCTTCTGTAAAATATAAATTATTGCGCGATAGTGTTGGGGGTTCGCAAATTATCCAGGTTAAGAGGCGTAAGAATAAACCAGGAGAATTTGCAAACGCTATATATTCGCCAATTTTCTAAGAAAGCGAGATTTTTTTCTCTGGGCTGGATTTGTAAAAGATAGCAACATGCCCAATTGATTGCACATGATGTGCGCCGCATACTGTGCTAATATCAGCGACCATTGCGTTACGTGCACTTTTATCCTGGCCATTAAGTTTTATTTTAACTAGTTCATGAAATGAAATTGCAAGCTTGATTTCTTCCATTACTGCTTCTGTTAAACCTGCATTTCCAATAATGATAACCGGTTTAAGGTGATGACCAAGTCGACGCAGGTGTTGATTTTGTTTTGTATTGATAGACATTGTATTAATAGACATTCCACTGATTAAAGATAGGAGTATTTTGTGAGTCGTGATTCAAAAACCAGCATTATACCGGAAAAACCCAGCGGATTCACTGTTCATGCTAGTCCATTTAATCCGGTAAAGCTCGAGTTGGGCGCTATTCTTATCATTGGTGTTGTATTGCTGCTCATAATCGGTTTTATTGTCGATTCAAGGGTGTCCCAATTGGGTATATTGGGCTGTTATGGCGTATCGGCAATGGTCTGGATGATTGTTCGGGTGAAGAAAATAATGCAAGCAGAGCAGTTAATAGAGCTAGATAAAGAATCGGAAAACGAGCAGGGCAACGAACGTGGCTAAAAATGGTCCTAATAGCTGGATGGCGCGTCATGTTAATGATAGTTATGTTAAGCAATCGAAGGCTGATGGTTATCGCTCCCGCGCAGCATATAAAATATTAGAGCTTAATGAGAAAGATAATCTCTTTAAGCCTGGCATGACAGTCGTTGATTTGGGGGCTGCGCCGGGCGGTTGGTCTCAGGTAGCTTCAGATAACGTGGGCGAAAATGGTCGAATTATCGCGCTAGATTTGCTTCCTATGGACAGCTTTGCGCAAGTGGAATTTATTCAGGGTGATTTTCGCGAAGACGTCATATTTGAAAAGATATTGGAATTGTTAAACGGCGATCAGGTAGACCTTGTTATTTCTGATATGGCCCCCAATATAACAGGTCAGCGCATAATAGATCAGTCAAAATCCATGTATTTGGTGGAGTTAGCACTGGATTTTGCACTTCAGGTGTTAAAACCCGGTGGTGATTTTGTTACTAAGGCGTTTGAAGGAGCCGGGGTGGCTGAGTATCGAAAGCTGGTTCAGTCTCACTTCGTGAAAAGTTATAACCGAAAACCTGGGTCTTCTCGTTCAGAGAGTCGTGAATTGTTTATTGTCGGTAAAAACCGAATAGCATAAAGCACTGCTCTGATATAAAGTGTGCCTATTTAGTTGGAAATATTTGTTCGTGCGGTGACATGCATTTTTTGGAGAAACCATGATTTATTTGTTGGGCTTGTACTATACAAAAGTTGTTAATTTGAAAACAGTGGAGATAGAGCTGTGAATGAGATGTTTAAAAACATCCTGATGTGGGTGGTTATCGCCATTGTCTTGATGTCAGTATTTAATAATTTTGCGCCACCACAGGGCGCTTCTGCGCACCTTGAGTATTCCGAGTTTATTCATCAGGTTAATGGTGGTCAAATCGCAGAAGTTAATATTCAGGGGCGATTGATCCGTGGTAGTAATTCCTCTGGTGAGCGTTTTACAACGTATAACCCAGGTGATCCTGGCCTGATTGGTGATCTGCTTAAAAACTCTGTACGTGTTGATGTTAATCCACCGGAGCAGCAAGGTTTGTTAATGCAAATCTTTATCTCTTGGTTTCCTATGTTGCTATTGATTGGTGTTTGGGTGTTTTTCATGCGTCAAATGGGTGGCGGTGCAGGCGGTAAAGGTCCGATGTCGTTTGGTAAAAGTAAGGCGCGCTTGCTGAGTGAAGATCAAATTAAGGTGACATTTGCAGATGTCGCTGGTGTTGAAGAAGCGAAAGATGAAGTAAGTGAGCTCGTTGAGTTTTTACGTGACCCAGGTAAGTTTCAAAAGCTGGGTGGTAAAATTCCGCGCGGTGTTTTGATGGTCGGATCACCAGGTACAGGTAAAACATTATTGGCCCGTGCGATAGCCGGTGAAGCTAAAGTGCCTTTTTTCACAATTTCGGGTTCTGATTTTGTTGAAATGTTTGTGGGTGTTGGTGCTTCGCGTGTGCGAGATATGTTTGAGCAAGCGAAAAAACAATCACCTTGTATTATATTCATTGATGAAATCGACGCGGTAGGTCGACACCGTGGTGCTGGTGTAGGTGGTGGTAATGATGAGCGTGAGCAGACGCTGAATCAATTACTGGTGGAAATGGATGGTTTTGAAGGTAATGAAGGCGTTATTGTAATAGCGGCTACTAACCGACCTGATGTCCTAGATCCTGCATTATTGCGCCCTGGTCGTTTTGATCGACAGGTAACAGTGCCATTGCCAGATGTGAGAGGGCGAGATCAGATTCTTCGTGTTCATATGCGCAAAGTGCCAATCTCTGATGATGTTAAGCCAAAAGTATTGGCTCGTGGAACACCCGGTTTTTCTGGTGCTGATTTAGCTAATCTTGTTAACGAGGCTGCCTTGTTCGCTGCTCGAGCGAATAAAAAACTTGTTGATATGCTTGACTTTGAAAAAGCAAAAGACAAAATTCTGATGGGTGCCGAGCGTAAATCCATGGTGATGAATGATGATGAGAAAAAGCTGACGGCTTATCATGAGGCGGGTCACGCTATTGTAGGTTTAACTGTACCTGATCACGACCCAGTTTATAAGGTGAGTATTATTCCCCGCGGCAGGGCGCTGGGTGTGACTATGTTTTTACCCGAAGAAGATCGTTACAGTTACAGTAAGCGTCGTCTTGAAAGTCAGATATGTAGTTTGTTTGGTGGTCGTATTGCTGAAGAGTTGATATTTGGCGCGGAGTACGTCACCACAGGTGCATCAAATGATATTCAGCGCAGTACTGAAATTGCCAGAAGCATGGTTACTAAGTGGGGTTTTTCTGCAAAGCTGGGTCCTCTCGTTTATGCTGAAGATGAGGGTGAAGTTTTTCTTGGGCGTTCGGTTACGCAGCATAAAACTGTAGCTGATGAAACGGCGCATGCGATTGATAAAGAAGTGAGGGCTATAGTTGATCACTCTTACGCTGAGTCGACAAAAATATTGGTCGATAATATGGATAAGCTCCATGCAATGGCTGATGCGTTGATTAAATACGAAACAATTGATCGCGGTCAGATTGATAACGTAATGGCTGGTAAAGAGCCGGGTAAGCCAAGTGACTGGGACGAGTCAGATCTCGATGCTAAGCCAGGTGATGATGCTTCAGCTAAAGACTCAGAAAAGCAGCATGATGAAAAAAATGAAAAAAGCGATAAAAAAGGGGGGGCCGGAGTAGGGGGTCCTTTGAATCAAAACTGATCAGTTGCATTTGATTAAGTGATTCCAAATAATTTATGAATCGCCTATTAAAAAACCGCTATGGATCATAGCGGTTTTTTTTTTGTGTTAATTCTTTTATCATCCGCCGCATATGAAAAATTTAATGTTAGACAAACGCGTCTTAGTAATGGGGGTGTTAAACGTAACGCCAGATTCTTTTTTTGATGGTGGGCAATATGCTTCTGTTCAAAAGGCAGTGGAGCAAGCGTTGATAATGCAAGAGGCTGGAGCAGATATCATTGATGTTGGGGGTGAGTCTACACGTCCTGGTGCGCCGTTTGTGTCTATTGGTGATGAGATAAAGCGTGTGGTGCCTGTTATTGATGCAATTCGAGCATGTAGTGATATTAAAATTTCTGTTGATACCAGTAAAGCGGAGGTTATGCGTCAGGCTGTGTCTGCTGGTGCAAATATTATAAACGATGTTAGGTCGCTTAAAGGTGAAGGGGCTCTTGGTGCTGCAGTTGAGCTGGGTGTGCCTGTGTGTCTTATGCATATGCAGGGTGAGCCGGTTGTTATGCAAAATAAACCGCAATATGAATCTGTTGTAGATGAAGTTTTAAATGATTTAATGAGCCAGGTAAAGCGTTGCGAGTCTGCAGGAATGAAAAAAGAACAGCTCTGGATAGATCCGGGTTTTGGCTTCGGTAAAAATCTGCGGCATAATTTGTCGTTACTAAAGCATTTAACGCGTTTTGCGGATACAGGTTTTCCTGTGCTGGCAGGGATGTCAAGAAAATCCATGCTGGGGGAAATTTTGGATGTGCCTGTGGAAGGTAGATTGGCTGGTAGTCTGGCATTGGCTAGTTTGGCGGTAATGAATGGTGCTTCAATTATTCGGGCCCACGACGTTAAAGAGACTGTGCATATTGTAAAAGTTTGCGAGGCTGTATTAAGCGCTGAATAGCGATAGCAGTGGCTACAACAAAACATAAAAAGGAAATGATTGTGACGAGACGGTATTTTGGTACAGATGGAATTCGAGGTGAAGTGGGTAGTGAGACCATTAATCCTGAATTTGTGCTCAAACTTGGATGGGCAATGGGGCAGGTGCTGGCTCGTGAAAATCAGCGTAAAGTAGTTATTGGAAAAGATACCCGAATATCAGGATACATGTTTGAGTCAGCGCTTCAGGCTGGGTTGTCAGCCGCAGGTGTAGATGTGCGGTTAGTTGGGCCTATGCCTACGCCAGCAATTGCTTACTTGACTCGTACATTGCATGCAAGTGCAGGTATTGTTATTAGTGCGTCACATAATCCTCATTATGATAATGGTATTAAATTCTTTTCGTCCGAAGGCACCAAGCTAGCGGATAAGGTTGAATATGAAATAGAGGCAAAAATCGATGAGCCGATGACAACAGTGGATTCGTCTGAGCTTGGTAAGGCCCTGCGTGTTGTTGATGCGGGTGGTCGTTATATTGAATATTGCAAAAGCACGGTTCCTATGCATCTTGAGTTGCGGGGGCTTAAGATCGTGGTTGATTGTGCGCATGGCGCGACATACTTCGTTGGTCCTAGTGTTTTTAAAGAGCTTGGTGCTGAAGTGTTTGCTATGGGGATTGAGCCTGATGGCTTAAACATTAATAAGGATTGTGGCTCCACTTCACCTAAAGCATTGCAGGAGCAGGTGCTAAAACACGGCGCGGATCTCGGGGTTGGGTTTGATGGTGACGGTGATCGTCTGGTGATGGTCGATGAAAAAGGCGAAGTGCTCGATGGTGACGAGTTAATTTTTATTATTGCTCAGTCTAGAAAAAAAGCAGGCCTGCTAAATGGTGGAGTAGTCGGTACGGTAATGACTAATATTGGTATGGAGCTGGCTTTAAAAGAGCGGAATATAGAGTTCGCGCGCTCCAAGGTTGGCGATCGATATGTAATTGAAATGCTCAAAGACAGAAAATGGCAGATCGGAGGGGAATCATCGGGTCATATTATTTGTCTGGATAAATCAACTACTGGTGACGGCATTGTCTCAGCGCTTCAAGTGCTTGAGGCCATGATAGAATCGCAAAGAACATTACATGAGCTCAAGACTGGGATGCATAAGTACCCTCAGAAAATGATAAACGTCAGAATAAAGGCAAAAGTTGATCTTAACTCTAACAAGATTATTCAAGCTGCTGTAAAGGATGTAGGGGAGCAATTAATAGGGCGGGGCAGAGTCTTGTTACGTGCGTCCGGCACTGAGCCATTGGTTCGGGTAATGGTGGAGGGAAGAGATCCTGAAGAGGTGGATTTATTGGCTAAGGAGTTGGCTGGCATTGTTGAGGACGCACTTAAATAGCTGTGGCGACTAATTTTTGCACAATGGGTGCAAGGTTGAGCGAATTTTAACATGGATTTTGAATCAGTCTTTTAAATGCGGGCCTAAAGTTTAGAATATGTTTGATTTTTTCGGTGTGCCTCGGTATGCTTGC
>JAOTSL010000151.1 GCA_029864945.1 Gammaproteobacteria bacterium | reverse complement strand
CAAACGAGAGATGGAAACAATTGGCCTTGCTGATGCGGACTAAAATATCGGTGGATTCGCGAATTGGGTCAGTGGCACTCTGACTTTTTGAGGAGGCTCTAAATACCTTGTTACGATTTGCCGTGTCAGTGCATTATTTAGGTTATATCCGAAAATGTAATTAGTGTTGGTATAAATATTACACGCAACATAAATTAAATCGCAAAAATAAACTATCTCATATCGACCTAACAAATTCTGATCAACATTCATTTCCCTGAGTATTTATGACAAGTGCTTTTCTGCTGCACTGGTATCATTGAAACTGGCTTCTGATGGCATGATCGTAAGGCGATAAGTACCGTCATCCAGTACTCCAGGTACTAATATCGTTTCTTTTGGAGTGGCGAGTGTAAGTATTCGATAATAATGCTCTATTTTTTAGCTGGGTTGCCGACACATTGAATGGGGCACGCTTTGTTTGCGGTGAAGGCGAGACTTGTGTAAAAATGCTTGTGCGAAAGCATTGGCGGCATCTGGCGTCTTATTTCACCATTTCATCTTATAATACCAGTATCGGCGTATTGCCAGCATTATTAGAAACCTTATGTTATTACTCCATGCAATACTTGAAAGTATAAAAGATACGTTGCTTATTTAATTTAGTAACAAATTCTGTTTTACCAGATGTGTGATATTATACCAAGTGAAAAGTAATATGATGTTTTTTCAATCAACCTATATTGAATTTGTTGCAGTGACCTTACTATGAACTTTCGTATATATCGTAAAACACAAAAAATACACCTGCTACAAATAACCCTGTTTGTTATTTTGCTATTTTCACTTTCGACAAGTCATGCAAAAACAAACCAGGATAATATGACTGACGAGGCTGAACAGCTTATTGATTCAGCCAAGAAAAGTATTTTACAAATCCGAGTTATTGAGAAGACGACAAATAAAAAATCGTCTATCGGATCCGGGTTTTATGTTTCATCATCAGGCATGATCGCGACAAATTATCACGTTGTCTCTTCGGTTGTGCAATCGCCGGATAATTACCACCTAGAGTACTTGGATTATCAGGGCAATAGTGGGTTATTAAGCCTTATTGCCGTTGATGTTGTGCATGACTTGGCGATTGTTGTAACGAACGATACGCAAGGCCAGGATAAATCATTGAGGTTGGCTGAAAAAGGTGCCGCTCAAGGTGAAAAAATATTTTCATTAGGTAATCCACATGATTTAGGTTTAACCATTGTTGAAGGCATAAATAATGGTTTGTTAGAAAAAGCGCGCAATGAAAAAGTGCATTTTACTGGTTCGTTAAACCCCGGAATGAGTGGTGGCCCTACAGTTAATCGAAGTGGCGAAGTTGTTGGGGTTAATGTATCTACCGCAGGGAATCAAATTAGCTTTTTAGTGCCAGGTAAGTTCTTATCATTGCTCATATCTAAATCTCAGGCTCAGTCTAATGCCGGGGTAAATAATTTTGATGAGATAATTGAGCAACAGCTATTTAAAGAGCAACAGATATTTTTCTCAAATTTACTTAAGGCGCAATGGCCGAAGGAAAATATTGGCAATTTAAATTTGCCTGCCGAAATCAGTGGCCAGATAAAATGCTGGGGAAATTCAAATACCGAGGAGGAACGGCTGGTTAATCGATCATTTATCAATTGTTCGAGCGAGGATAGGATATTCATTTCGCGTGATTTTGATACAGGTCAATTACAATATTCTTATGTGAATGTTCATAATCGCGATCTTTTAACTTTACGGTTTTACGAAATATACCAGGCCGGTTTGAGTGTGAGTCGTCCGGTAAATTTGATTACAGATGAATATGTCTCAGAATTCAAATGTCATTCTGATTTTATTCAGGTGATAGAGCGAAGTTGGCGTGTTCATACATGCGCACGCCGTTACAAAAAATATCCGTTACTTTATGATCTGGTGGTAGATATGACAATGGTTGGTGAGAAAGCACATGGTGCGATTATCAGTCTGAATGTATCCGGAATAGGTAAAGAAATGAGTCAGCAATTAACAGAACGATTTTTTCGAGAAATTTCATGGCAGCCCTGATTGTTGAGGAACTAAATCGTATCGGCCATGTTGTTAACCGATATAAGGTCGATCATTTTCCTGCGAGCATAGGGCGGGGTTATGGCAATGATATTATATTGGATGACCAATATATTTCACCTGTGCACGTGACGATAACTCAGTCCGAAGATGATGTTATCGTATTAAACGATAGTAGTCTTAATGGAATTGAGTGTGAAGGTAATACAACGGTAGGTTCAGGCGTTGAGTTGATAAGTGGGCAAGAGTTTGTTTTGGGGCATACCCGATTACGTTTTTATTCTCCAGATCATAAAATACCCGAGACTAGATCGACGAAACACAGCGAGGGGCTTGCCAAAAAATTTGTTCAGCCAGGAATGTTAACCCTGATTTTGCTGATTTTTTTCGTTATGTTGTTCTCAAATGTCATGTTGTCAGCTACACAGGAGTTAACTTTTAAAAAAGGTTTAACGGAATTTCTTTCGCCTGTTATGTTTGTTGTTGTTTGGGCCGCTGTTTGGGCGTTCGCAGGGAGGTTGATAAGGCATCAGCCGCAATTTTTAACTCATATTGTTGTCATTACGCTATTTTTAATTTTATCAAATATATCTGATTGGTTGGCAGGGGTGTCGGACTTTAATCTAATTCCTAAAGTAGCAATTGATATTTTCGAAATGGGGATTGTTGGTTTAATGTTCGTTTGGCTTATAAATAATCACCTGCGTTATAGTACATCGTTATTGAAATTTACGAGAATGTTAGGCGCGTCAGCGTTTGCTGTATGTATAGTTGGTTTATACTATTTAAATATTTTAGCCGTTAATGACAGAAATTTATTCGAACCTTTATATTCAACAACGATTAGAGCACCTTACGCTAAAATTCGCGACGATTCGAGTATTGAAAAATACCTTGAGGATACGAAAGTCATTTTCGATATTAGCCTTGATAAAGAGAAGTGAGACTAGATGTGGAAAGGTGGATGAGTATGAATTTAGTTGCCCTCAGACATAACTCATCGACAATGTGAGCATCTCTATTTACTTATGCTAGAAAAACCATTTCACTAATCTTTGTGAGGATAAGTGTTGATGTTACATATAAGCACTCAACATAAGTACTGAGCATAAGTACCCTACCTATTTTTGTAATATCCCCACATTTTGTTTTATTATCAACACTTCCCCTTTCATTTTACTATTCGCTGGTAAAGGGTGCCCTTTGAGTAATAAGTGCTAAACTTTTTATTGTGGTCGGTCGATAGCGGGGCTCTTTCGACATAGAAACAGGATCTTTTTCATTGAAATGCAGATTCAAAGGCAGGTTGAAAGTCCAGATAGGGTGTTTCAAATTGAATAGAAATTCTAAATACATGAGTAAATCTCGTTCTAATTGCTGCATTTGTGGTCGATGCGATGAATTGAAACGCCGTGCAAGCAAAAATAAGTATAGCTTGTCGTTTTTCTATAAAGTGTAGGGAGGTTTCGACGCTACAGAAGATACAGGTGGTTTTTATAATAATGTACTAAGCCCTTGTTTCAATATGAGTATTTTGGCCTGAGAGCTATGAGTCAAACCTTTAATTTTACGCGGAATTATATTTGGTTCTGTCTACAAATATATAGGGGATATAGAGCGTAGTATATTATTGATGTTGTCTTTAGCTGAGTTGTGATGATTATTTTTACGTGTGCTGCGTGTACTAAAAGTTATTTGTTGTTTCAATATTTGTTCATACCTTGCTGCTCAGGCTTATCTAACAAAATGAAATCAATTTACGTTATTGCCGTATATTAAATGACAAGTAAACGAAAGAGTTCTTGTTTCATCACAGTGCCGCATTGGATCTTGAACGGCCGTTATTTGTGGTGTTAACTCTCATAATAGGCTTACAGAAAAGAAAACGATTAATATGGTTATGTGTTCTCATGCTTAAATTACTGAAGAGAAAATTGTTGCCAATAATATGAAATTATCTATTGTATCAAAAACTACTTTATTGACAGTTGTCCTTGTTTTGTTAACGGGATTGACGACTAGTTATGTTTTTTATCAAAACACATCTAATCTGCTGGTGACGCGTGCACTGGATGAGTTGACATACTCCATACAAAAGGAGGGGTTAATAATTCAGACTCATATACATTCTCAGCGTAAGGATGTGACGTTCATTTCTAAGACTCCACCAGTTTTGGGGATATTTAGAGCAAGAAAAAATAAGGGTTTTGACGCGGAAGGCAGCTCAAGTGAGGAGCAATGGATCGGGAGGTTGCAAGAAATATTTAGTGCGATTTTGATGTCTGACTCTGGGTACCAGCAAATACGTTACATTGGACATGATGGTAAAGAGCTAGTTAATGTTGTAAGAAAAAATGGGGTGATAAAGAAAATCTCTTCTGATCAATTGCAAGATAAGTCACATCGTAATTATGTTAAGCAAGCATTAAAACTAAAAAAGGGTGCAATATATTTATCTGAAATTAATTTAAATAAAGAGCGCGGAAAAATTGTGTTTCCACGAGAAGAGGTGTTACGCACAGCTGTATCAGTATATGTAGACGGTGAGGATAAGCCGATTGGCTTAATTGTGTTGAACTCTGAAATAGGGTATGAGCTGCGGAGAATGCAGCAGCAAATAAATACAAAAGGACGTGAAATATATATTACGAATCATAGAGGGGAATATTTGTTACATCCGAATCCGGATTTAACATACGGTTTTGATTTAGGTGAAAATTACCGAGTGCAAGATGATATCCCGTTACTGGATAAGTTGTTTCTGCCAGGGAATCTTGAGAAACAATTAATTTTATTACCTCAACAAACAATGTTGGATGAATTAATTGTATTTACCAAAATTCCATTGAACCCATCGTCTGGGAAACGTTTTATCGCTGTTGGGTTGACACAATCCTATGAGCAGGTTGTTGAGGAATCGTTAAGTACGTTACGAGATACGATGCTGTGGGCTGTTCTGTTGGCACTAGGGGCGGCATTGTTGGCGGGTTTTATTCTGGCGAATTTAATACGGCCACTTAATCGTTTGTCTGCAGCTATGGCGGGGTTGTCATCTGGCAAAGAGGGCGATTATAAGTTGCCGACAAATAAACAAGATGAAATCGGTTTTTTGAGTCGTAGTTTTGTGAAAATGGCGAGTGAAATAAATACCACTAAAAATGAATTGGAAACACTTAACCTAAGATTGGAAGCCAGTGTGGAGGCTCGCACCCGTAAACTGAAAGAAAGTGAGACAAAGCAACGTATTATTTTGGAAAGCATGGTTGATGGACTAATAACTACCGATAGGGACAGTAATATATTGTCTTTTAATCCTGCTGCTGAAAATATGTTTATGTATTCGGCGAAAGAGGTTACAGGCAAGTTATTTGAAGTTCTTATAGATGTTGAAAGCCTAGGGCAATCGGGTCGTAGTTTAGGTGGAGATCCGATATTCAGTCTGCATCATTTAATTGGAGATTCTCAGCGCTTAAAAGCCAAGCGTAAAAATGGAGATTTATTTAGTGTTGACCTTGCTGTAAGTCAATCAATGATTGACGGCAGCTTGATATTGACGGTGCTAGCTAGAGATGTGACACAGGCGGTGAAAGCAGAAGGTGAAATATTGCAGGCTAAAGAGGAGGCTGAAGCCGCGAATCGTGCAAAATCAGAATTTTTATCCAGTATGAGTCATGAGCTTCGTACACCAATGAACGCAATTATTGGGTTTAGTCAGTTATTGCAAATGGATGAAGATGAAGGCGGTGATTCGCTTTCTGAGCTACAAAAATCGAATGTTGATGAAATTTATTTTGCTGGTACGCATCTATTGGAGCTGATAAATGAAGTACTTGATCTGTCACGTATCGAATCGGGAAATATTGGGTTATCTATAGAAACGGTCGATTTAACATCTGTGCTGACGGAGTGCCTCAGTTTAATTAAGCCGTTAGCAGATGCCCGTAATATTGTGCTTTTTGTATCTGGGCAGGACGTTGATGGCGGCTTGTCTGAAATGGGTAATAGTTGCAATAGAATTCAAGCAGATAGAATTAGATTAAAACAAGTGTTACTTAATTTACTGAGTAATGCGGTTAAATATAACAGGGATAACGGAAATATATTGGTTAGTTGTAGTGTGCAACCTAATCAGTATTTAAGAGTTAGTGTTTCTGATACGGGCATAGGACTTGATGGGAAAAAACAAAGTAATTTATTTCAGGCTTTTAATCGCTTAGGAGCAGAGCAAACTCAAATCGAAGGCACTGGTGTCGGTTTGGTTATATCAAAAAAAATAATTGAATTAATGTCAGGTACTATCGGTGTCGAAAGCCAACCAAATATTGGGAGTACATTTTGGGTTGAGTTACCTCAGGGGCAACTAACTGAATCCTCCCTTGATAGTGCTTGGCCTAAAAGCACAGTGGAAATTGATGCCCACAAGATTAACAATAAAAAAACGCACACGATTTTGTATGTTGAAGATAATCCCGCAAATGTTCGCCTACTGGAACAGGTGTTGACCACCCGCCCGCAGATTGAATTATTAGTTTCGAACATGCCTATGCTCGGAATTGAAATGGCAATAATGCATAAGCCTGATTTGATTTTGTTAGATATCAATTTGCCAGGACTTGATGGCCATCAGGTGTTAAGTCTTTTGCGGGGTAAACCTGATTTTACTGACATTCCTATATTTGCTGTAAGTGCAAACGCAATGGAGAGCGATATAAAAAGAGGTTTAGAAGCTGGCTTCAATCAATATATAACTAAACCAATTGATGTAAGGCAATTGCTTGCTTCAATTGATGAGGCGCTTAATGGAATGGAGGTCCTATGATAGGTTTTACTGTAGTCGATTAACAGCCTATTTTTTTGTGTTAGAGATAATTCGTAGGCTGTTAATCGACAAGTGATTTGGCGTATCAATATACGTGAGCTTAGTGCGTCCAGCATTAAGTTAATATGGCAGGTAGTTGAGGTTAGAATATATGGCAGTATCCGGTGATTCAGATGTGGCAAAAAAATTAGCCTCATTAAAATTAATATTTCAGCAGCAGCTTCCCGGGAAAATCGCTGAAATTGTACGGTTGTGGGAAAAATTTAATGATGATCAATTGAATAATGCCAATCTGAATGAATTGCATCGGTTGGTTCATTCTCTGGTTGGCTCCGCTGGTACTTATGGCGCCGTGACGGTTAGTGCAATATCCAGAGAGCTTGAAGGATTGTTTAGTTTTCAGTTAACTGACTTTGATAAGGCAACCGTTATTGCCAAGGGGAAGCAGCAGCAGGCTGCTGATTTGGTCATGCAACTTCGACAAGCCGCTGATGATTGGCGGCCTTCAAATGTCCCCTATATTCAACCTAGTGAAGAAAAAGAAAAACGTGATAATGATCTGATTTATCTTGCTGAAGATGACGAGCTTTTGGCGGCAGATCTGGTAGCAAAACTTGAGCTTGTTGACTATCGGGTGCATCATTTTCT
>JAOTSL010000027.1 GCA_029864945.1 Gammaproteobacteria bacterium | reverse complement strand
TAGAATCTGCGAAAGACACTCTGACAGAACTTAACCCTGAAATAAAAATAACCATAATAAACAAACAATTAGAAGAAGATGAGCTGAGGGAAGAAGTCAAACTGGCAGATGTCGTACTAGAAACTACCGATAACTTTAAATCCCGCTTCTTACTCAATCGACTTTGCGTACAGGAGAGGAAACCATTGGTTTCCGGCTCTGTCATTCGCTTTGAAGGCCAACTCAGCGTGTTTCGCTCAGACAAAGACGATAGCCCTTGCTACCACTGCCTCTACAAAGAAAGTGATGAATTAGGGGAAACCTGTTCTCAAAATGGCGTGTTAGCGCCAGTTGTAGGGATCATAGGCTCTATACAGGCTACAGAGGCCATAAAAGTGCTAACCGGATTAGGAACAGACCTTAGCGGCCGACTCGTTATGTTTGATGCATTAACGATGGAGTGGCGCGAACTCAAATTGAAAAAAGACCCGAACTGCAGCGTATGTGGTAACGGCCAATAAATAAAAAGGGATACTGAATAGTATCCCTTTTTATTTACATTAACTGCTTTCTCAATCTATTTAACGTGACAAGTTAAACATAAACCACTTCCCACATTTGAACGAGTAACTTCACTCGGCCCTGCATTTGAATTTCGAGTGGTAATCGAACCAACCCGTAAAAAACTCGGTACAATATTATTGCTGTTCGAGTTATCAACTTTCACACCATGCGGGTCATGACATGAGCCGCACTCCACTTCATAGCCATCACCCGTATCGTACAAGCGAATTTCGTCAGGATCAGCGTGAGAGTTTCCATTATTATCAAAAAAAGCAATACGGCCAGTTTTAATATCCGGTTCATTATAATCAACACTGGCGTCAAATTTTGTTGGGTAACTCACCCCAATCGGGTGATCGTCCGCAAGATACCCCTCTTGCGGCGCTGGATTGCCCTGCGCGCCTTTCGAGAGATATTTATCACCTATGGAAAATATCGCAAAGTCAGGGATTACAGATCCAGGAGCAGCATTATGGCAGGTCATACAATAGCTACCGCCGGTGTTAAATCCAGCATGACCGCTGGTTACATTACCTGGCGACCCCGCATCTAGCTTATTATCTTTCCATTCATCCAGAAACAAAGGATCAACCCCGGTTTCCTGGGTTTGCTTATAACCCGCACGAAACTCTCCACTAATCTGTGTCGGCATATTAATAACCGAATCAATCGCTGTTGCGCCGTCATGACAAGATAAGCAGGTAAGCGAATTAGGCCCCGGCTGAGTGTAAGTTAAATCTAGGCCGGAAGGCTCATTGGAGTGATTAGTGTCCTGCTTATATAGTGTATATTCACGTGACGTAACAGTTCTATTCCATAATGGCGCAGCAGCCGTGGAATTCGCACCATGCGGAGTATGGCAATAAACACAGATTTCATAATAGTCGTTGCGATATCCGTCCATTTGAGCCCCGAGACTGGAATAGGTCATCGTTAAATTGTGACGGGTATTTGCTATACCCCCGACCACACCTCGATCACCAGTAGGCGTATTATTTTTTATTTCATTAGCTGCCTGAGTAGTATCCAACCAACCATCTGCATGCCCCCCCTGATAACTAAGAAGCAAAATCGGTACGGCAATCACAAGTGAGGCATACTTAATTTTCCCTTGGGCCCAAACACCCAAAGAAGAATTTACCCACCCCCCAGATACAATCATTTATAAAATCCCTGTTTATTCTGATATGACACACCGATCGTGTGTTACTTTCGTCTTATTCTACGCTCGTTAAATCAATTTCAAATGCGTCTATAAATAAAGCAATGGTTCAAGCAATTAGCGATAGAGACATATTTTTAATATTCGGACTAATTTACGAAAGGGGGGCGCCAGTGTCAAACAAATACTATTGTTTTTACAACTCTTTTACATAATAAATAACATTCATCAGAGTTTGACTACAATGCAACCATATTAATATAGATTATTTAAAGATAATAGGTAACCCCGATTGCAATATAGTGTAATGACAACAAAGTGAATTTAAACCAAAAATCAAACTAGCCCATAGATAAAAGTAGGCGGGGCAATACAAGAGCAATTATCGAGCTCACTCGTGTAAACGAGCATTTTGAGTTAAATTTACCCCTTCCCCCTGCAAAGGAAGAGCATGGTTAACTCGCTATAAACCTATTTATTGAGGCACCCTAAAGTATTTATCAGTCAACCCAATAACATCATATTAAAAACTTATTCTCAGTTCGCGCAAGAAAAGTGTTTTGCCAAAGAACCCTAGAATATATAATCACTTGCATTACTTAACACAGGCCACTCGAATCAATGATAAGCATTAAGAATCTGAACAAAACATATGCATCTGGTGCACTAGCCGTAAACCAGTTATCGCTTAATGTGAGTGCCGGTGAAATTCTCGCCTTATTGGGGCCTAATGGGGCGGGTAAAAGCTCAACAATTCGAGTGCTCACCACGTTAAGTGGCTTTGATGAAGGCGAAGTGACAGTGGCCGGGTTTAATGTTGATTCAGAACAAGAAAAAGTACGTCAGTCTATTGGTTACGTTGCCCAGGAAACAGGTGTCGATTACTTTCTGACAGGCAGAGAAAACCTGACGCTTCAAGGCCACCTTTATCGAATGACAAAAAAAGACATTACGTCACGGATTGATGAATTAGCAAATTATTTTGAGCTAACAGATGTGCTGGACAATCTAGTCTCCAATTATTCCGGCGGAATGAGAAGAAAACTGGATATTGCAACCGCCTTGATTCACCGCCCAAAAACTCTATTTCTTGACGAACCAACATTAGGCCTAGACACACCCAGCCGACAAAGTCTTTGGCAATATATCCGTAAACTGAATGACGAGTTTAGTTTAACTATTCTGCTCACGACACATTATCTCGAAGAAGCCGACAAACTAGCTAATCGAGTTGCCATCATCCATAAAGGTCAAATCAAGATCATTGATAAGCCCGAGAAACTCAAAGATGAAATTCGTGGCGACGTCGTTTCTTTGCAATTTAGCAAACCTGAAAATAAAAATCAGATTGCAGAAGCTCTAGGGAGAAATGATTTTGTCAAAGACCAAAAGTGGGAACAGGACAAATTACACCTTTATGTTTCCAATGGCGCAACTTCTATCCCTCGATTAATTGAAAGCTGCAGCGAATTAAATTGCAACGTTGAAAATGTTTCATACTCCCGCCCTACACTCGATGATGTTTTTATTCAATATACAGGTAGCAGCATTGACGCCTCTGAATCAGACAGTGAAAACAAATGGTGGGAGAAATGGGCAGGCAAAGGTGGCGGTGGAAAGTGGGCTCAAAAATGGCAGGAAGACCAACCCGACGAATCAACAACCGATAGTCAATGGACTACCGAAGAAGCCGAGCAATGGCATAAAAACAAACAATGGTCTAAAGACGAAACAGCCCAATGGCAAGACAATAAACAATGGAGCAAAGAAGAATCTGCAGCCTGGCATGAAGACCAAAACCAGGACCAAAATGAGAATCAAAACCAGAACACATCAAACCCACCCGAACAGGCCAACAGCAAAACAAATTCCTGGCCTGAAAACAATGAATGGAAAGAAAACAGTAATCAGCAATGGGACAATAGCGACAACAAAAAATGGCCTGATGGTAGTGACAAATAGAGCACTACATTTTCAAACATACTGATTACAAATTACAGGAAAAAAATATGCTAGCCGATACATGGTATTTATTTAACAAGTACGTCAAAATATCTATGAGAATGCCTTTGTGGTCTTTGTTCTCACTCATTCAACCTTTAATCTGGTTGTTTATCTTTGGCTCTTTATTTGAGTACTTTGCCGATCTCCCTGGATTTCCAGCAGAGACTTATATCGACTACTTTGTTCCCGGCGTCTTAATCATGACCGTGCTCTTTGGCTCGTCATGGGCTGGCGTTAGTCTGTTGCGAGAAATAAGCGCTGGGACGGTTGATAAAATGCTGGTCTCACCCGCATCACGGAGCGCCATTGTTTTAAGCCGAGTTTTACATTCCGCGGTACAAGTTGTTATACAAGCATCGATAGTATTAGTTGCAGCATGGATGATGGGCGCAACAACAAGTTACAACCCAATTTATATCTTACTTGCCATGTCTGTCATCCTCCTACTTGGCATTGCATTCGCCGCTCTTTCAAACGGCCTTGCCATTATGCTTCAACGTGAAGAACCATTGGTAATAATGGGAAATTTAATGACGATGCCACTTATGTTTTTCTCATCAGCAATGGTACCAGAAAAATTTATGCCAGAATGGATTCATGCCATCGGAATAGTTAACCCAATTGAATACGCTGTAACGGCAGTAAGAAGTATTTTAGCCGCAGAACCAGATTTAAACGGATTCGCAACAGGTTTTGGCGTTACGTTTTTATTTTCGGCAGCCACTTTATATTGGGCAATTTCTGCATTTAAGACATATCGAGATTAGACTAAAATCTAACAATAGCAGCGCTGCTTCATGGCCAGAGAATTTAAAAATTCATAATGAAACTGGCTTCGACACTAAATCTCGTATAGTTACCCAAGGATGTACTTTGGATAGTGGCAATAGCCTCGCCCACGACATCTTCATTATCACTCTCTAATCGCCCTGCACTTAAACCCACAGGCAGACTAGAAAGGTTTTTTTGTGCAGTTCCACTTAACACAAAACGAATTTCTTTAAAAAACATATAAGTAATACTCGGCGAAATCGACAGACCAAGATTTAAACGTTTAGCAACGTCACCCCGAGTATCAGCACCCGAATCAGGATTAACATATTGGGTAAATGTTCCAGAAGCAGCTAGATTACCAATAACGCCAGGCGCAAGTGTTTTACTAAAAGACAAACTACCAGTGTGACTATTGAACTCATAATCATCAGAGCTGTATATCAGTGTAGTATCAGCAATTTCCGTCACCTCCAGTCCGCTAATATCATCAATTTTTACTGTTGATCTACCACCGCTTAACTGAGCAGATTTCAAGTTTCGAAAGATACCTAATGAATAACTTGCATTTGTTACAACCCCCCACCGCAATTGTTGAGACAATGACAGAGATAACGTGGCCATAATAGATTCTAGTCCAACTCCCGTAAATGAAGACATATGCCTTAACCCACCATTTATACCAACATTTGTTGCAATACTCTCTCCTTCAAACCCAAGTGGAGCCAAATTAAATGCCGGCTTAGCAAATGATTTTTTAGACCGCCCCACAGTCATCGCAGTTACCTTATTTAAAGACCTATCATTTACTAGGCTAGACTGCCCCTGCCTATTAAAACCTACGCTCCACCTATCATCCGGCGAGCCAAAACTAACATTAGACCGCAAAACAGAAATCAAATAATCCGTCTGGTTAAAATGATATGCTGAATACGTTGGACTCCAGTTAACTGAAAAACTTAAATCATCACGTGCTTTCATCGCATAATTAAAACTTAAAGCGATATTCGATGTTACTTCCTCAAAAGGATCTGCATCATTCAGAGCCAAATTACTATCATAATTAAAACTGTACGTTATTGTATTTGAAAAACCACTTAGCCGAGCTTCAACAGCAGCCAGCCTCTGCTCTGCCTCAGGAACCTGAGGTATTTTCCCACCCGCAAATACGATACTACGATATTCATTTGCTGCGAGCGAATCCAAACCCAATTGCTCGTATACTTTACCTAACATAATTTTGATCGCGTAATTAGTTGGCCGCAAGTCCAGCACGTGTTGAAAAGAAATTGCCGCCTCACGCAACATCCCTCTACTGGATTGCAATATTCCAAGAAAAGCAAATGCCTGAAAATTATTCGGCTGCTCTTTTGTAACCTCTTCAAATATTTTTTCAGATTCAGGCAGTTTTTTTTCAGCCCATAAACCACGCCCTTTAGTAATTTTCCAACGCGCTGCGGCAAATCTGCCAGCCTTGCCATTTTTATCTAGCTCCATCAGAATCTCGTATTGCTCAGCAGCCTTGCTAAACAATGACATAATTTCGTATATTTTCCCAAGATTAACGCGAGCCTGAATATTTTTAGGGCTGTAAGCTATAACTGACTCAAATTCAATTCTTGCTTCAGGATATTTCTTCTGTTCAATAAAAATCATACCGCGAGTGAAACTTGCCTTTGTATTTGCAGAAGAATAACTAAGCGCTTTTTCATACTCAATCAAACCCATATCAATATTGCCACTCTTTAATGCCTTATCCGCAATAAGAGAGTGCAACAAGTTCATACGTTTTTTCGCCTCGTGCGAGTAACGTTGACTTTTGTCTTTATCAATAATGTACTGGAACTGCTCTTTTGCCTGTTCAGTTTTCCCTATATCAAAATACATTTGACCAAGGTTTAGTCTTGCAGAATAATCTTCTGGCGTCACTTTTAGTACAGTCAAAAAACCTCTCTCAGCCAACAAGGTATTACCTAACTGTAGATTAGCCATTGAAATATTAAAAAAAGCTTCCGTTCTCTTAGGGTCTATCGTCACCACTTTTTGCAATGACTTCAATGCCGCCTCCCATTGACGGTTACCCAATTCTAGTCGCCCTTGAATAATATAATATTGAACCGTTGCATTCTTACTTGCTTCATCATTCAGTTTCAAATCCATTATTAATTTTAAATGCGTCATCGCCAACTTGGGGCGGTTAGTCTTTTCATATATTTTAGCCAAATTCATATTTACAATCGGATTTTTCGGCCCAATTTTATGTAATTTTGCAAATATTCTTTCACCTTCCTCTATACGATTTAGCTGCATATACACATTACCAATATTAAACAAAACCTGCGGGTCATCCGGATACTCAAGCAATAATCCATTAAATATCAACAAAGCCGCATTAATTTCATTTTTCATCACCAACGACCTACCTGTCGCCAGAGATAGCAGCTTTTCAACCACTTTGATTCTAAGGTCTCGCGTACCAGTATCAATAACTCTCTGATATTCCTCCATCGCCTTATCAATTTGGCCCTGCTTGCTATATATGCGTGCCAAATAAAGACTGTAACGAACATTTTCAGGCGCCACACGAGTACTTTCGATGACCAACTCAAGACCTTTTTTTGCCTCACGCTTCTGCATTAACGCCTGGCCTTTTCTAAAATAAGCTTCCGGATGCTTTGGTGACAACAATAACACTTGATCCAGTTTGTGAATTGCACCGTCCGATTCCTGCTTCATCAACAACCCAACACTTTCATCGAGTAATTTTTTAATCGTAGGAGTTTCGGCAGAAGCATTGAATGAAAAGAAAAAAAAGAACAGGAAAAAAATCACCCGAATGAAATCAAATAAATTAATTGATCGTGTGTTTTTCTTTTTGCGACAAAAGAATAAACTACTCAAGAAACCATCCATGTTAAAAGGCAACATTAAACTTGGCTAGCACGTGCCAACCATCCAGGCGCAATTCCACTTTAGTACGTGTCACTCCATCCTTATTAAGCGCACCTGCTTCCTGAAGAGGGTTAATAGGCCTGATAATTAAAGGTGGCAACCGGATTCGGTCACCATCATTAGTATCATCTTCAACAGCTACCCCTCGCAATGCGCCTGCCTGCAAATGAAAAGCGTAGGCCCCTTCCATTGCAATTGAAAAGCGTTCTGCAAACCTATATTCACCACCAACACCAAACTGCATCATCAAAAAACCCGTGGCCTGGGACTTGTAAACAAAAATTCGTTTAAAACCCGCCGGCGGCCCACTAATAAAACTAAATACATTAGTTTCTTCATAATCGATATCAAATATTTCGCGTATACTGATATTAAGATAGGCGTTAAATTTATTTTCACGCCGCGTCAAATAATGACGTATCCCAAGATAATATTGAGTAAACGAAAGCTTACTCCGACGCGCATATTCAGCAAGATTAATTCTATCTCCCTGCATTGGGAAGCGGACTCGTATTGGTGCATTTTCCGAATTAGTTTCCCAGGCACCAATTCCAATAAAAAAATCGTTCCGCGTTCCAAAATAGCGGCGCATTTCAAGGCCACCTTCCACATTAATAGCGCGGGGAATCAAATCATTTTCGAATGCAAAGGGTTCAATAGGATATGAGGAGGTACCTTCCACATCCTCAGGTAAGTCCGTGGTAATCTCTACCGTACCAACAAACGGAGCGTTGTAAACCGAATCATAAAACACATCCAGTGCAAGATGATTCACACCCACTACCGGAGAAAAAACCCAGCCATTTTCTTTTACTTTTGCTGCAACCCCCCCCCTACTAACAAATAATGTTAATAAACAAAATATAATTATTGTTTTGTAAGAGGGTTTCAAAATCATCCCTTCTCCGTTTTACCAAATTCCGGTCTAAAATAAGATAACAATGCAGGCAACACCCAAATAGCTACGAGACAACTCACGATCATGTATGCAGTGACAAAATAACCCAGCTTTACATGTGGCGGAAATTGAGAGAAAAACAAAACAGCAAAACCAACAGAGACAACAATCGCATTAATTACAATCGTATAACCAGTGCTTCGCATTGTGTTATCTATTGCCTGCTCATGATCACCGGTTTTTTTCTTTTCATTAATGTAACGATAAATAAAGTGAATGGCATAATCAACTCCAACCCCTATGGCGATACCCGCAGCTAATGCAGTAGAAACATCTAACGGGACTCCAAATAACCCAGCGGCTCCAGCGACAAATAATGTTGATAGAGTAACTGGGATAACCACATAAATACCGGCAAGCAATGAAACAAAAACCAACCCAGCAACAATTAGAATTGCAGCCTTTGATAATACAATCGCACTGGTTTGACTATCTATCAACAAATCTGCCCAGATATATGAGTTATTTCCCGAGCCGGACAAGTTAACCTCTACGTTCTGATTTTGAAAATTTTCAACCACATAGTGATTCACCGAGTCCATAATATGTTTCAGATCACGGGTGTGATCCGTTTGAATCATAATGGTAATCAAGCCTGTTTTATAGTCAAAATCCACAACCTCATCCAACTGCTGAGGTCTACCTGAAACCGAAAACAGGAATAAATATTCCGCTATCTGCGCACGAGTTTCGGGTATATGATTATATTTTTCATCACCAGAATGTAGTGATTTATTCATGCTTTTAAGATAATCAACTACGCTTAATGAATCACCAACATAGGGTAATGTTTCCACATATGTTTGAAGTCCTTCCATTTTATTGAGTAACTCAGGATCTTTAAACGCGTCTTTTTTATCCGCCTCTAAAACAACATTTAAGAATATAGTCCCAGAAAAACGCTCATTAATTAATTTAGTTGCCCGAGAAATTTCCGTGTCTTCTTGGAAATCGCTCATCCAACTAGAATCAACAAATAACTTGGAAGCACCAAACAAAGTCACCGCAATCATTAGCAATAATAGAATTGCAGATGGCTGTTTATTTGAATTAACCCAACGTGCCGAAGCCGTTAACACGTAAGCAAGACGATTTTTCTCAGCGTACACACGCATTGCCCGGCGTTTTTCCAAATAATTACCGACCTTCGGTTTAAGCATTGATAACACAGCAGGTAACAATGTTGCGCTAATCGCCCATGAAAACAAAATGCCGATTAAAGCAAAAACACCAAACACTTTAAACGGAGGCATTTCAGCGAACATAAGCGCAAGAAAACCGATTGAAGTAGTCACCGATGTCATAACTAGGGGCGCTCCTAATTGCAACGTAGACTCTCTAACAATCTCTTTAGCATCTCTCATCGGGTCTTCTAATACTTTGTCATAATAGCTACTAATCAAATGCACGCCATCACCGATACCGACAGCAACTAGAATAACCGGTAGCATGGTCGAGATTGTGTACAGCGGCACATCAGTCACAACCATCAATCCAAAGGTCCAGATAATTGAAATCGACATCACCATAATTGGGAGAATCATTCCACGCCAGGAGCGAAAAATAATGAGCAACACAATTGCCATCACCAAAATAAGTAATGGCACCATTAACTCCATATCCGCCATGGCAAAAATACCTGACGACACCTCGATTACAGGTCTGCCGGAAATATAAAATACATCTTTTATTGGCTTATCAGCATCAGCGGCATTTAGGTTCATATCGGCTGATTTAGTTTCCGCAACGTTCGCCTTGCTCTCGTCAACCGCTATAAATTCACTAGCAACCCAATCAACGGATTGATCAGCCTTTTTCGGCTCCGCCTCAATGGGCATGCCATTTTGCCAGTTTTTACCTGCAACCCATTTATTACCTTCCCACTGCCCATCTATAACAGCGCCTTCGCCAGACTTATCAGGTTCTTGTTGTGCCTCATGCTTTACTACAGCGACAGGCTGCTCTTGCTCAATGAGTTTACCGTCCTTCCACTTACTGCCATCTACCCACTTATTACCTTCCCACTCGTCTTTCTCATCAACGGCTTCCGCTACTAGGGGCTCGCTTTTATCATCTACAACAACGTCAGCAGACTCATCTATACGCTTTCCATTTTTCCATTTAGTGCCATCATTCCATTGATTGCCTTCCCACTCTTCTTCCTTATCATCAGCGCCATCGGTTGCTTCATCTGATTTCTTTTTACCCCAATTACCGTCGCCCGCCCAAGGCCCCCAATCCATTTCCACGCCTGATTCTTTGGCCAAAATCGCCTTTACCTGAAAATAGCTCTGATAACGAAAATTGGCACCCTCTTTGATTTTGGCTCGAATCATTGCCGCTGAACCATCTGCAGACACCAGATTCCCAACTAAAATATCTTTATGCAGTTCAATGCGCTGCTTTAATAAATCGATATCATCCTTTGTTTTAGGAAGACCATTCATCACTGGCATTGCACCCATTCGCGTACTGTCACCTTCAAAAACAGTGGCTGAAGTGATAGATGCAACATCAATTTCACTTTTCGCTAAAACGCCGGGTAATTTTGAAATAGCTTTAGTAATACGATCTATTCGCTTCAAGGTTTCAGTATTATAGATACCCTCTTCATCATTCACCACCGTTACGACTAAGGTATCTTTCACACCAAAAATATCATCCACTTTTTCGTCGTAGATAATACCTTCATGACCTTTGGGTAAATATACTCGCGCATCAGTTTCCCAGCGCAGGCCATCTAATTGCATGAAGAAAAATATCGTTATTGCAGCAATTACTGCAATGACAATTTTGGGAGAATTAATTCCTAACGAATAAATAGTTTTTAACATTTTAATCCTTCTAACTAAAAACACGAATAATTTGTCGAGCCATAATTCAGTTACATCCTAATTAACAAACACCTGGCACACCCTAAAGTAAAACCCTAGTGCATTAATAACCAACACCTAAAAGTTATATTTAAATTCCATGGAAACACGATTATTCTCATTAAAGTTACCTATAAAGTGCGCTCTCTGATCCGGCGTTACAAGACCACCCGCTGCCGCACTATCTGCTTGGCGACCAAATGCAGTTCTACGACCTATGAAAATATCACCACCGGCAGTAACCTGAAAATGATCTGTCAAATTAAATGTTACTCGAGGCTTTACATATGTCTCTTCAAAATTGATTAAACGTATAAATAAAAGTGTAAATACCGCAGATTGTTTCAAAAGTGGTTTTCGAATAAATAAATTGAACGTAGTATCAAATTCATCTGACAAAATATGATTTTGATAATCTAAAATAAACCATTGTGCTATCGCCGGGCTGATATCAGCACCCCAAAAACTAAAATCATAACCTACCCCCCATCGAATATGGTCTCGTTGCACATCACCATCAAAATCAAGAAAGCCATCAGTGTACTGATCAACGATAGCAAAATATTTATCTTTCACATATGCAAACTCTGCTTTTAAGATGTCACCTCGAATCTCCTTAGTTAACGTCGCACCAAACATATGCATACGCGTATAAGTCGGAAAAATAGGTAAATTTTGAGTTGGCTCAGTGCTCGTTACATCTTGAATAGAAATAACGCGAAAAGTAGTTGGGTAATCATCCCAGGTGTAAAAATAGCTAAACGCAACCTCCGCATCAAATATATCGCGCGTAATTTTCAACCCTAATTCAGAAAATTTAGGATTGTAGTTTTCAGGGAAAGTGGTAGAAGGAATAATCTGAATCAATTCCCATTCCGAACCCGGTGCCGCTGCTTGATGAAATTTTAATTCAGGTATCCAGATGAACTCGTAGGTTGTTTTTTTGCTGTAATAATTCGCCTTAAACGTCCACAACGGAATTCGATAATCCAGTAATTCAGGTGTAATCAATTCTCGAAAATCCATAGGGTTAATTTCATCAACGATCCTAATCCCTTCAAGAACGCCCCACACCACATATTGCCGACCTATTCGGATATCCAGATTATTAAAAAACAAATCCAGATACAGCTCCTTTGGCTCAACGCGTTTATCGTCCTTTTCTTTTTTTAGCTGCTCAAGAAAAACCAACGGTTCTTTTTCATCTCGAACATTTCGCGCCGCAATGGTATCGTAATCGAACAAATCATAAACATGATCATAATAACCAAATCCGGAGCTATAAAATTTAGCTTTGTCCGAAAAAATATATTGCCAGTTCAAATACAGAATATTACGGATTTTAGTAAATGAACGAGGTTCATCGTAACGATACGCTGTTTCATTTTTGATATACCCACTAAAGATATTTTTAGCGGGTGCCGCAGTACCCAGCAACACATCTAGGTCATCAGGCAAAGCAATATCACTTTCATTACTTGCAGCCAGAGCCACATTCACTAAAAAATGCGCACAAAGTAAACAAGCTAAAATTACACGTACCGTGTATGTAAACAAGCCGGACAAGATTTTGCCCGGCCGTACATAAATAGTTGTTTCAGCTAATTTCGAAATATTGTTGTTCTCACTGGATTGTTTTTTAATTTAAATAAAAAATTAAAAAACACACTACACCAACTGTGACTTACATTGCTGACAAACGATAACATAACCCGCATCAGACGACGTAAAACCTAACGATACCTGGGAGCCTCTTGGTAATGGCTCTTTACATCGCTCACAACTACGATCCTGATTCACCTCTATTTGCTTCCAACCAATAATGCCAGCATACTTATCTATTTCTTTCTCAATTACTGAGGCTTTCGCGTTAACCGGGGCAAGATCAAGAAAAGTACTGTCCACGCCACCAGAAATACCCAAACTTACCTTTGATGAGTTTGCGCCATCCTCTGGGAAAGACTCCTCAAGCAATCGCCTAATTAACAGTGACACAGGCACATTCATCTCGTCAGCTCTATTTATTACTCGTTCTTTCAATGCCTTAGGGACACGAGCCCCCAAATATTCTTCTTTTCGCTTCATGGCAATTGCCATTGCCTTATCACGCATACTTGATGCACGCTTTACAGCATCTTCCCGCTGAGTCTTACCCATATATATCGGCCTCTAAGCGCTGTTTTTAACTTTGTATAACAACAGGTCAAAATTAACTGAAATACATTCTAAAAACGACAAATGAACGCTAAACAATTGTTTTTCCATTAGAATGATTATAAACCATTCCACCTCCTCTTACATGCAAAACAACGCATGTTAGACAATTGTATAACACTCTCAACAAAGAGCAACATAAACTAAGGGCGCCGCTGATAGTTCATTAAAAACAGTGCATTACATTTAATAAAACGTATAACATCGAACACCTTACAGCCCCAAAACGCCTGCCCCCACTAAATCCCGCATTCCACGACCACCCATATAAAATAAACAACCCATCAATATCGAGACTTGAACATAAGCAGCTCGATTAAATTTGATGCCAATTAAACATTATTTGAAGTAAATCACACAAGTACCCACAAAATACTCGGCAAATATAGATACATTCTAAAATTGACCATAACCCACACATTAGATAGTGTTTTATCGAAAAATATTCAATAAAAAAACAAGTCAGTTGACTAAATTTAATTTTTTTACAGCCGTTAAAGTAGATAGTAAACCAACCAATAATTGACCTATATTGATACTTGTTAGAGAGGACAACCATGAGCGAAGAATACGATGTACTTGTCGCCGAAGATGACGATCAAATTTCCTACCTGCTTAACTTCATGCTTACCCGTGAAGGCTTCAAGGTAAAAGTAGCGAACGATGGACAAGAAGCTATGGACGCTATCGCTGAAATAAAAATGCCAAGGCTTGTTTTGCTCGATATAATGATGCCTTTTTATGACGGGTACCAATTAGTTGATCACATCAGAAACAAAACCGACTGGAAAGATGTACCTATCGTCATGCTTACAGCCAAGTCTCAGGAAAAAGATATTATCAAGGCGCTTGAAGCAGGAGCTAATGACTACGTAGTCAAACCTTTTCAACCAGGAGAACTAGTGACTCGCCTGAAAACGCTAATGAGGCGTGCAGCATAATGTCTCTGTGATTCAATATCACCAACCGGCGCCTATTATCAGTTAAATCGAGTTGGCAACCTAGAATCTAACCTTGGCACCCTCATTCTATGCCTGAATAAGATTTATAAGGCAGTAATGGCAACGTCTTTGATCCCGCACAATTCCTCGCAAAAGCTAACAATCACATTATTACCGAACCAACTGCCCAATCTATAGCGAACTTACAAGACAAAAAATAAACTGGCAACCTGAGTTACAATTACCTTCGGAAAATATTTTTATAAAAGATAAATACAAACAACCTCACCAAGCGTATTATTGACAGCTTGCAGATTTACTGGGATATCGGATACCAATAATTAAATTACCGATAGCAAACTACAGTATTACAACAGGCCACTTGTAATAACAAACCTCTTAAAAAATGAAAAACTTAACAAACCGGAATGGAATATAAGTGCAAGATAAAAAACAAGATCAATGGAATCCGTCTTTTTTTAAGCAGACCCCCTTATTCTGGCCCATCACCCCCACCCTCACAGAAAATATAATTAGTAGCCCATCTTGGCCAACGCTTGATCAATGCAATCAATTATTATCAAATAACATACCCAATAAAAATCAAAAAATTATTACATTTGTAGAGCAAGCATCAACCTGCCACTCATTTGAAGAGGAATATGAACCCAGAATATTCCTGTCTGGAGAAGTACAAACCCGACTTCATAATTGGCATGATTTTCTTCAAGTACTAGTGTGGAAGACCTTCCCGAAAACGAAGGCCTTACTAAATGAAATCCACTATAGCGCCGCAATCGAAAGATATGAAAAAAATGATAAACAAAGAAGTAAAAAGGAAAATTTCGTTACTTTATTTGATGAATGCGGATCAATCATTGTTTCAGCAGATAAAAACATACTAGAACTAGTAGAAAATTTCGAATGGAATAAATTATTTGTAGAAAACAAAGTTCTTTTCGATAACGCGATTGACTGCATTACCTTTGGACACGCTATGTACGAAAAAGCCCTATCACCTTACATAGGCATGACATCACACTGCCTTCTCTTACAGGTAGACACAAGCTATTTCGAGTTAACACCCGATAAAAAGACCAGCTACATTGACGAAGCAATAACGAACCATATAAAAAAAATAAGTGGACTCAACACCCGAAGCTTAACACCACTTCCTATTCTTGGCGTTCCTGACTGGCACAATAATCAAACAGACGAATTTTACAAAAATACATCCTACTTTCGCCCTGGCAGAAAAAATAAAAATATGAAGTAGTGCCACATCTCTATTGCCACCACCCTTTCACCCACGCTATGCAGCCAAGTCTACAGCTGACACTGGAACGGTCAAAGTAAATGTACTGCCCTTCTCTTTCTCAGATAAAACCTTAATTTCACCCTCCAGTGCTCCAATCAATTTTCTGCAAATAGCCAACCCAATACCAGTACCGCCAAACTTACGGGTAGATGAACCGTCACCTTGAACAAAAGGCTCAAACAAAAAATTTATATCGTCGTCCTTCAAACCGATGCCAGTATCAATTACATTAAAAATAATACGACCTTCTTTGTCTTCGTAAGAAACACCCAATGTGACACAACCTTCAAGTGTAAATTTTATCGCGTTATCAATTAATTGCATCAATATCTGGTTCAGATGAATGCGATCAACATTAACGCACAAGGGAATACTTTCACTATAAGTCACACTAAAATCAATCGACTTATTTTTTGCGCTTAAATAAAACGGAACAACCAATTTTTCAATTTCATCCCGGATTGAAATATTTTCTGTAATTATATCAATCTGCCCTGCTTCAATTTTTGAAAAATCAAGAACATCAGTCACCATCCTAATCAATCGATCTGTGCCATTATCAGCGATGGAAATTAACTTCCCAGCATCATCAGGTATATCATCAATCATTCCACTATTCAAAACACCCAACGCACCTTTAATCGCCGTCATCGGTGTCCGCATCTCATGGCTCATGTTTGCAATAAACTCAGATTTTGAACGATTCGCTCGCTCAGCTGACTCGGTTGCTATCTGCAATACTTTATTATAAGACTTCAGCGTTACATTTAATTCAATAAGATTTTTCTGTTGCCCGGAAACAAAATACACAACAAAATAAGCAATAAGCACAGATATAAAAATAACCAAAATCAACATAACCACTATCCATTGAAGTGCGCTATCGAATACATTTTTCACACTTTTCAATAAATCAGTATTATGACTTGTCTGAAAGTCATAATACTGATTTAATATATCAACCAGTTCAATTTGAAGCTTATTCATTTTTTTCAGTTTAACCAATACCAACTGATCATCGCCGCCTGAAATAGCATTAACAATTTGTTTTTGCGTGGGATTTATTTCCTTTAGAATTGATTTAAGCCCCACCATAAACCGCTCCTCTTGAACCATAGAGGGCAGATCCTCAAGCGCCTGTTTACTTACAATAAATTTTTCTCCAAGCAGATAGTACGACTGCAGATTTTCATCACCAACAAACCAGTCATCTTCATTAGACATTTGATACAACAGAATAAGACGTTCGCGGGCAATATTATTCAAAACATAAATCAGTGCCGTTTTTTTGTTATTTTCCTCAACAATTTCACTGACGGTATAATCCATAGATAATAAATTCTGGTAACTCAACACCTGCGACCACGTCACTAATATTATCACTGAAAAAAAACCAGCCACAATCGCCATCCGCAGTCTAACTATTGACTGGTTTTCCACGTTTCTATCGTTGTTATTACGGGGCATTTTTCACATACTTTGTTTGAAATCTAAATTTTAGGCCGCATCTATCCTGACACTCAAGGATACTTAAATACTCTTCTCCTATTTCGGCAAAACCCGGAATTTATTAACCTGTTTATTACCCAAATTATTACCTGAAAATCCACATAAATCACACAATAGAGCACCTAGGAGGCTGTCGGACTTAACACTGTTTGGCTGCAAACTCATGGATACCGATCAGAATTCCCTATCATGTTCGTTAAATAGAACCACTATTCGCCTC